>JBHEKO010000804.1:0-2800 GCA_041859475.1 Candidatus Hydrogenedentales bacterium | reverse complement strand
GTATTCGACGTCTTTCTTGGTAATCTTGGCCATGGGCGCTCCTGGATCGGAAATACGAGACACAATCGCACGCGGAGTGAAACGGAACCCCCACAAGGCGGACCGGTCTTCCCCGAGAAGCGAAGCGATATGCTACCACAGCGGGCGCGGGGGGGGCAAAAAAGAGGCGTGTGGGGCGAAGTCTCGGCAGCAGGGCCAATGGGTGTGCGAAGATAGCCAGCCGTGAGCACGTTCGGACCGTGAAGGCGCACTTATTGGTGTTGACTTGCTTCGATGGGGCGAATTCCAGCGTTCTGGAGTCTCTGATTCACTACGTAGTCGGCTAGGATTTTGCCGACGAGTTGGTTGCCCTTCTCGTTGTAGTGGACGCCGTCGGGCAAGTAGTAATCGATATCGCCTTCTCCTTTGATTACGAGTCCGTTTGCGATGTTTGCGAAGGGAATGCCCTCAGCGGCACAGAACTCCTCGCAGAGTCGAACGTCCTTTAGCCGTTCGTAGCGCGCCAAACCTTTGGCGCTTGCCAAGGCCTCATTCCAGGCGGCATCCGAAATCTCGTTAGGGGATGGCAGGCAGAAGCAAGCGAATTCGATATTCCTTTTGCGACAGTCTTGTGCAAAGGAACGGATATCGTCTTGCATCATGTCCCACCCCTTTTTGAGATTCGGGTACCAGTCCTCCAGCATGAATTCCATATGAAAAGGGCGGGGACCCATGGGAGGAAGCTCCGGCATTTGGACCGGCTCCAGAAATCGCACATTGCGCAGCAGGAGATTGAGGTCGAATCGCGACCCCGTGATGAGTTTGAGGTGGTGATATAAATGGCAGTGCGTGCGCAACCACCATTCGGCCTGCATACGCCAGTCCGCGTGAAAGCGCCAATATAGCACTAACTCTTCCCATCCGAAGTTAAACGAATCCAGGTATTCTCCGGTTCTTGTCAGCGTGTTCTGCACATCATTTCGCGGGAAGAGCTGCAGTAGAACCATGTCCGGTTGAAGGGGGAGACCTCTCTCCAAAAAGAAGAGGCGCTCTTGCCACGGCCCGAAGCCGACGACTCCCATGTTCATGACAGTGACTTCTCGATTGAGGTTGCGAGCGCGTAGTTCGTTTTCCAGTGCTCGGGACAGGACCTTGTCGGTGGACAATCCCCAGCCCATCGTCATGGAATCGCCGACGATGGCGATACGGTACTCGCCTGGTTTCTTAGGGGGGAACTCGCGGTCGCGCAGCCCCTGCGAAGAGACATCCACCCAGAATTCATTCCGACCGTTTCCCTCCAATGCCATGGCGTGTTCGAAATTCGCCCCGGGCTTGAGGGTCCACAGATAGTCTGGATGGGAAACGATAGCGCCTTTGCCCGGCTGATCTACCACGGGTGCTTTGAGTATTAGCCGGACGGCGATCTCGAGACCGGCCAAGCTGATGGATACGGATACAAACAGAAGCACAAAGTTTAGTGTTCGCTCTCGCCGAGTGGCTCCTCGGGCCGGTACTGGCCAGCGAATGGCGAACAGGAACGAGACGAGGGTAAGCGTCCATGCCGCATTGTGAATCAGAGGAGCCGTCCTGAGCAGCAATGATTCGACGACTAGAAACGCGACGACGCCGGCGTAGGCAATCCGTAGCGAGCCCCCTGCAAGCAACTGCACGCGGTTTCGCAAGGAACCCGACGCGGGGCACCGCACAAGACGTCCCGAGACGGCCAACGCAAGTACCGTGAATGATTGAAGGGTCAGCAGTACATTCTCCGGCGAGGCGTGGACGAGTCTGGCCGAGGCTAGGGCGAGCAGAGATGCGCAGAGCAGCAGCGGAAATGTCCAAGGAGCAGCAAAGAGCAGGAATGTTACATAGACCAGCGCGTACAGATTGTGGGGACTCACCACAATGAAGACAACCATTGTCAGAAGCGCAGAGACTGCGACTACGAGTTTTGTGAGAAGGCTTGGATACACCATCCGCATGCGAAAAGCACTCTCCCCATTGCCGAACCACCGTGCCGCGCAAGGTGTATTCCGCTGGATTTGTGAACGCGCTTGAAGAAGGCCTTATGCCAGAAAGCCGGTTGGGGCAGGCTCGTTTGCTTGGCCTACGTACGTATGTCGAGGCCAAATGCCACCTCGACAAACGTTGTGACAGGCTATCACAGCGCGTGGAGGTGTTTCCAAAAGGACCAGACGATACGAGCCTAACTATGTGTGCTATATTAGCGGTGCGTGCAGGCAGTTGTTGGCCGATGCGTGCAATCTTCCCAGGCAGGGTGGTAACTCAAAGGGGACAGCAGGAGAGGTCCGCTGCGATGGAAGACCTCGGCTCACCGATATTGACGATCACGTTTGCTACAGGCTCTTTCGCGTAAGTTGCGTTTTTCGCGGCTCGCTTCGTGAAAACGTCGATGAAACAATCACCCGAAGTCGTTGCGCTTGCGGCCATTCCGGCTCTGGCGATGCTCGGATTGTTCTATTCCCTGGCCATACACATGCATCACAGTCTTGACGCATGGCCTGCCTCTATCGGAGAGAGAGGGTTTCCCGCGCCGTTGCTTTTGCATGCGGAAATCGCTACAGATTACTTCGTCATTCTGGCTATTACTGGCATTCTTGTGTGGCCCGGGTCCTTCTTGCTATGTCTGCTCGTTCGTCGTTGGCAAGGAGCCCTCTACTACCTTGGTGTGTATGCTCTCTCGTGTTTGGTGTGTTTCGGAATCATGATGCTTGCGCCGAATCCATTTCTGAACTGGTGGTGGGACTAAAGGTGCGTTTCCCGTCAATGTGAATTCGAGGGTTTCAGGTGTGAAGAAGAA
>JBHEKO010000565.1:0-13547 GCA_041859475.1 Candidatus Hydrogenedentales bacterium | reverse complement strand
AAGAGCCATTCCTTGGCGGCCATCGGAGAATTGAAGGTCAAGCAGATTGCCCAGTGGCGGCTGGAGCGATTGGGAGACGCCCGAGATACGGCGGAGAGTCCCTTCTTTCGGAGGGCATTGGAGGCTTGGCTCCGGGAACCCGATGCCCCCGGCCGGCGCGAGGAATGGAAGTCCCGGCTGGTACTTGAACAAGATGCCTACGGATATGAAAACGCGCTGCTGCTTTTGCCGGACGGCAGTGTGTTGCTTTCGGCGTCGGACATACCCGAGCCCGCGGACGCGGTAGTGCTACGGGCCTCCCAAGAGTCCCTTGGAGAGGGCAAGGCATTGATATCGGACTTCTACCGAGGCGCCGGCGCTAACGTGTATCTCGATGTTGTCGCACCGGTATTCGGCGCCGACAAACACTTGTTGGCATTCGTAGTCCTCCGATGCAAAGCGGATGACTACCTGTATCCGCTCATCCAATCATGGCCCACGCCCAGCCTCAGTGCGGAGACTCTTCTCGTGAAGCGCGAAGGGGAAGAGGCCGTGTTTCTTAACGAGTTGCGACACCAGACCAATACCGCCCTTTCATTGCGGCAACCGATCGCCAGCACGGAGCTACCCGCGGCACAGGCCATCAAGGGGCAGACCGGCATATTCGAAGGCACGGACTACCGTGGGGAGAGGGTTCTGGCCGACCTACGCCCGGTACCGGAGTCGCCGTGGTTTGTCGTTTCCAAGATGGACATGAGCGAAATCCTGAGCGACGCGCGCAACAGAGCCCAGGCGATTGCCGTCTATGTGACGCTTCTGATGCTGCTCGTTGCGGCGATTATCGCCTACCTTTACCGGCGGAGACAGGCGGGACTCTATCGGGGCTTGTACCGTATCGAGCGCGAACAGCGCGAAGTCGAAGTGAAGTTCCGCACCATCCTTTACAGCATTGGGGATGCAGTAATTACCACGGACAAGGACGGCAAGATCGCCCAGATGAATCCCGTGGCGGAGCAGCTCACGGGATGGAAAGAAGCCGAGGCCGAGGGAAAGCCGCTGGAAGAGATCTTCCGCATCGTAAGCGAAGAGACCCGAGCGGTTCCCGAGAACCCGGTACAACGCGCTCTCCGCGAGGGACAAGTCGTGGGGCTGGCTAACCACACCTTGTTAATCGCCCGCGACGGAACGTAGCGTCCGATTTCCGACAGTGGCGCTCCCATCCGGGACGAGAGCGGCGTCATTGCCGGAGTGGTTCTAGTCTTTCGCGATCAAACCGAGGAGCGTGCCGCGGAAGAGCGTCTTCGCCAAAGCGAGGAGCGGTTACGGCTTGCCATGACGGCGGCCGAGCAAGGGATGTTCGACCTCAACGTTCAATCTGGCAGGGCAATCGTCAATAGCGAATATGCGCACAATTTGGAATACAGCTTGGAAGAGTTTACGGAAGGCAAGCTGAAGTGGCAGAAACGTGTTCACCCGGAAGACCTTGATGGAGTCTACACTGCGTATCGAGAGTACGTCGCGGGCAACCGGCCCGAGTATCGCGCCGAGTTCCGGCAGAAGACCAAATCGGGCGATTGGAAGTGGGCGCTTTCCGTCGGGAAGATTGTCGAGTGGGACAAGGACGGGCGTCCGCTACGGATGCTCGGAACGCACACGGACATCACCGAGCGGAAAGAAGCTGAATTGGCCTCGCAGAGAGAGCAGCAATTTTCGCAAGCGTTGCTGAACAGCCTGCCTGGGATTTTCTACCTGTATACGTACCCCGATCTCCGGCTGATCGCGTGGAACAAGAATCACGAGTCCTATCTGGGATATGGATCCGATGACATGAAGAACCGCCACATCATGGAATGGCACCCTCCGCACATGCACGAGGCAGTGCAGCAGGCCGTCGATGTCGTGATGAAGGATGGCCAGAATTCACTTGAGGCGTCGCTCCTGAGCAAAGACGGGCATGAAGTGCCGTTCTATATGACCGGGGTCCGCTTCGAGTCCCAGGGGCAGCTTTATCTCATGGGGATGGGAATCGACATATCGGAACGGAGGCGTGGCGAGCAAGAGAGGGGTAACCTGGAATCGCAGTTGCGCCAGGCCCAGAAGATGGAAGCGGTCGGTCAATTGGCGGGCGGGGTGGCCCACGACTTCAATAACATGCTGAGCGTCATCCTCGGGCATAGCGAACTGGCCCTCGCCTCGCTCGACACGTCCAACCCCGTTTGCGACGACATCCAGGAAATCATGAAGGCAGGCCGGCGTTCGGCGGACCTCACGCGCCAATTGCTGGCATTTGCGCGCAAGCAGACCATTGCTCCGCAGGTGCTCGACCTCAACGACACCATTTCGAACATGCTCAAGTTGCTTGGAAGGCTCATCGGCGAAGACATCGACTTGCTCTGGAAGCCGGGAAGACACACGTTGTCCGTGAAAATGGACCCCGCCCAACTCAATCAAATCCTTGCCAATCTTGTCGTCAACGCGCGCGACGCGATTACGGATATCGGCAAAGTGACCATCGAAACGGGGATGACGGAGTTCGACGACGACTATTGCGAGAATCACATTGGCTTCCTCCCCGGCAGGTATGTCTTGCTGGCTGTAAGCGATGACGGTTGTGGCATGGACAAAGAAACCATGCAGCGTCTCTTTGAGCCCTTCTTCACGACGAAGGAGGTCGGAAAAGGAACCGGCTTGGGGCTGGCCACGGTGTACGGCATCGTGAGGCAGAATAGCGGCTTCATTAATGTGTACAGCGAGCCCGGGCAAGGCACCACGTTCAGGATCTACCTCCCGCTCTTGGAGACCGGCGAGGAGCCGGTGGCGTTCATGGGCCCGGCCAAGGAACTTCCCCACGGAACAGAGACCGTGCTGGTGGTGGAGGATGAGGAGTCGCTTCTGAAGCTTGCCAAGCGCATGCTGGAGCGGCTTGGATACACCACGGTGACCGCCGGAAGCCCCGCACAGGCCATCGAACTGGCGGCAGCCTATTCGGGGGAAATCCACCTTCTGATGACGGACGTCGTGATGCCGGGCATGACCGGACGCGAAACATGGAAACATCTCAGCGGAATCCGGCCGGGACTGAAGTGTCTGTTCATGTCCGGATATACCGCCAACGTCATCGCCCACCAGGGCGTACTGGACGAGGGCGTGCATTTCCTTCAGAAGCCATTCTCGGAGGAAGCCCTCGCCAGAAAGATCCGCGAGGCCCTGGAGGAGTGAGGCCGACCACTCATGGCGCGGCTCGGCAGTCTGCTTGAGACGGAGTAAGGAAACACATGGACGCGCGGCACGCTGAGCAACTGTATAAGCAGGCGGATGCCCTGTTTCGCCAGGGCGACTTCCGCCAAACTCTGCAACTGCTCGAAACCCTTAATGCCGAATTCCCGGACAATCGGGACACACTCTATGCGCAGGCGCGCTGCCTGATTGCGCTTGGGCGCGCGGCGGAAGCCCGTAAAGCCGTCGAATACCTCATCGACTTCCTCGGTGCTCCCCGGGGACGAAGCCTGCTCCCAAAACTTGAGGCGCTTGAACGCGGCGAGATTCCGCCGCCTCAGGAAGTCCCCAAAGCCGCACCAGCTCCTGTGCAAACGACACCAATGCCGGCTCGGCACAGTTGGAGTCTCTACGTGCGGCTGGGGATCCTTGCAGCGATTGGGACGGCAGTCCTTGTCCTTGCGATCAACTACGTGCGTCGAATCGACGCGCCAGGCACGGCTGCTCGACCGACGACCGATGCCGAGATACGGCAGTACAAAAGACAAGTCAAGCCGGTTCGCGAGGAGTTGAGGAAGCAACGTACACTTGCTCAAGAAGACCTGTTTCAGAAGCAGCAGGCGGTACTGCTTGCCGAGGCCAAGATGCCCGCGACGAAGCCGGGGCAGGTACATCCCGCCGAGCAGTGGAAGCTGACGGCCGTCGACGGCGTCCCTGACTGGAAGCCGGGCATCTATCAAGCGGTTCCGTGCAAAGGCAATCCGAAGTACACGCTTGATGTGTATATCCCAATGGCCTACCAGGAGCGCCCCACCGATTTCTTCCCGGGACTCATGGTCTCGATGCCCGGGGGCAATCCGGGGTTCCAAGGCTTCGCGGACTACGCGGAATCCGTCGACATGCTCATTGTCGCGATCAACAACAGTACGAACGACACGTACAAGTTCAACAAGTATGCGCAAGACCTTGCATTCGCGACGATACTCCCCGGCCTGCGCCTGGACCAGCGGCTCGGTTTCACCTTTGGCGCAAGCGGGGGCGCCCGGACAAACTGGGACTGCATGTGCGGACAGCCGCAGTTTTTCGCGGGGTTGTTGCAGGTTGCATTCGGCACACCTCAAACGTGTGATTTTCCCCGTCCTGGGGCACGGGTCGTATTCCTGTACGGCCAGGGCGATTTCAACGCAGACAGCACAGCGATCGATATTCGGCGTTTGCGCAATGCGGGGTTCGAAGTCGTAGAGCGCGTGTACGCGGGCGACCATGGTACCCCGGCACCCCAACAAGACCGTGTGGAGTTGATGGATTGGCTGGTGTCTTCGGCGCGCCGCGACTTGGGATTGCCTCACCCACCCTGAGCCGAACGGGGCCTGCGTTTGCACATCCTGCTCCTCCTGTCCCGCATGCGGACGGAACTCTGTCCCCAAGCGCTCCGCTCGTTTGACTACTCACCAGAGTCGAACACGCGAGTGGCAAGCACGCCCTTGGCTGGATCCCCTGTCACGGCCGCGCGCTTGCCTGGAAAGGAGACTGAAGATGAGAAGGCCATGGAATCTGGACCGGCGAATGTCCCGGTTGCTCGCACTGGGTGCGGTGTTGCCGCTGCTGTTGGCCGAGGCGCTGTATGCCGATGTCGGCGTTCAAGTTGCGATGGGCGATTCGTGTATCCCCGTGAATCAGCGGTCGAAGGGATATGTGCGCGTGGCGCTTGTGGGGGAGCACCCCAATGCTACCCCGGAGAGCGCGAAGCAGCACGTTCCCGCCAACGTGGCGCTGGTGTTGGACCGATCCGGCAGCATGCAAGGGGCAAAACTGTCAAACGTCCAAGAGGCGGCCATCCTGATGCTGGACCGCATGGACGCCAACGACATTGTGTCGCTCGTCGCGTACGACGACCAGATTGACGTGCTGGTCCCCGCGACAAAGCTTGGGGACCGCGAGCAGTTCCGCGCTGCGATTCGCAGCCTCTTCTCGCGAAACAGCACCGCGCTGTATGCGGGCGTTGTGCGGGGAATTGGCGAGGTGCAGAAGTTCCTCGATAAGGAGCACGTGAATCGTGTGGTGTTGCTTTCGGACGGTCTCGCCAACGAGGGACCGAGCACGCCCGCCGAACTCGGAGCTCTGGGCGCGTCCGTGGCGCAATCCGGGATTTCGATCACGACGATCGGCGTGGGCCTGGACTTCAACGAAAACCTCATGGCGACCCTCGCCGCGAAGAGCGATGGCAACCATCTGTTTGCGGAGCGCCCCCAGGACGTTCTCACCGCGTTCAACGAAGAATCCGAGGACATTGCCGGCGTTGTCGCCAAGAATCTGAGCATTACGCTCACCTTGGACCCGCACATCCATCCTGTTCGCGCGATGGGGCGCGAGGCGTCGGTACAGGGGCAAACCGTATACGCCGGGCTGGGGCAACTGACGGCAGGGCAGACAAAGTACATCCTTCTGGAAGTGGACATCGACCCATGCGCGAACGGGGTTCTTCCGGTGGCGTCCGCCAAGGTGGAATACGTCGACATGCTTACGAATGCCCTTGCGAAGAAGCAGGCCAACACCCAGTTGGTCGTGACGGAGTCGCCGGACTTGGCCAAGACTGGCGAAGACCGCGACGTTATGGAGTGCGTCATCGCGCAGTTAGCGACGGAGAGCAACGAATCCGCGGTCCGGCTGCGCGACACCGGGCAAGTTCAGCAGAGCCGCCAAGTGCTCGAGGAAAACGCGCGGGTGTTGCGGGAGAACGCAGCGAAGTACAATAGTCCAGCCCTTGAGGATTTGGGAAAGGCCAACAGCGAGCAGGCGACTCAGGTTGCCGATCCGGAACGGTGGAAGGCGCTTCGGAAGTCGATGACCAAAGGGCAGTATGACGTCAAGCAACAAACGGGGAAGTGAGTGAATCGATATCCCCATCCGGGGCATCACTCCAAGTACACACGATGATGGGCGCAGAATCGGACGCGGAAGTCATTCGGAAGACCTTGGCGGGCAACCGGCATGCTTTCGAGGCGCTGATTCTGCGCTACAACCGCATGGCGTATGCGGTGGCGTTTGCGCGGCTTGGGGGCCACCAGGATGCGGAAGACGCGGTCCAGGAAGCCTGGTTGATGGCGTTCTCGACGTTGGACCGCCTTCGAGAGCCGAATCGGTTCCCCGCATGGCTAGCCTCCATTGTTCGCAACGTCAGCATTAATGCCACCCGAAATCAGTGGCGCAGGCGTTCGTTGGAGGAAGCCGGAGAACCGCTCATGGTCGATTTCCGCGAGAGCATTGAAAACGCCGACCTGCACCGCGCCTTGTGGGCGCAGGTGGCGACGATGTCCCCCGAGTACAGGGAGGTGCTCACGCTGCATTATCACGCGGGCTTGAGCACCGAAGAGATTGCGGAATGGGCCGAGTTGTCGCGCGAGTCCGTCAAGAAGCGCCTGCAGCGCGCACGAAGCGCGTTGAGCGAGCAGACACTGCAGACCCTCCTGGAACCGGCGGAGCGCGAGGAGGAGAAACGGCGCAAGCGCGTCATGGCGCTGCTGCTCCTCTTGCCCGTGGACTGGAAATCCGTCACCGCCGCACCAGGCGAGAAGGCGCCGCCCGTTTGCCGTCCCGAGCTGACATTGGGCGGAACGGCGAGCAGACTGCGCTGGTTCCAGATAGTGCTGGTCCTTGTCGTGGGAGTCGCGCTGCTGACTCTCGCGGCCTTCTGGTTGAAGCCGCCACCCCCCGCCCCTCCGTTGGCGCCGGCCCAAGTGTCTCCACCGATCGAAGTGACGCCAATTGGCCCTGGACCTGGAACAACCAAGGAGAATCTGTCGCCGACTGTCGTGCCGCCGCCCGTGAAGGGCGGGAAGGGCGGGTAGTTTGCAGAGGCATCGGGGAAAGGCGGGCCGGATCGATTCGGGCGGTATGGGCAACGTTTGAGACGGGGGGCTTGACGGCAGAGGCGTGAGCGGATTATAATACCTCTGAACGGTGGTTTAGCATGCTAAACAAGAGGCCCGCCCCATGAGCAAGCCGATTAACGATTCCAGTTACTGGCGTGAGTTCGAAAAGAACGACGTAACGCACTCCGCTGCCCATTACTTGATGGCTATCGACGCCCTGAAGGACGAGTTTGGCTATGCACGGGTCACGGATGTAGCACGCATGCTGGAAGTCTCGCGTGGCGCAGCTTCCATGTCGATATCGCAGCTCAAGAAACGAGGCTGGGTATCCGAGGATCCGAACCGTTTTCTATTGCTCACCGAGGAGGGAAGGGAAATTGCCCGCCTTGTCGAGCACAACTTCCGTATTTTATCGAAATTCTTCCAGGAAGTACTGGGCGTGTCGCGTGATGTGGCGTTGTCCGACTCCTGCAAGATGGAACATTTGATGAGCCTTGAGACAGGGCGGAGGATGGTGTGGCTGATGCGCTACATCCTCAGCGACGAGTCACGTGCGGCCAAGATCCACGACGTGATGTCGTGTTTCAAACCCGGCTGCGAGTCGGTGGAGCAATGCCCGTTGTGCGAGGCTGGCGAATGTCTCTCCGGGAGCCCGTCCTGCGAGGCCTATGATCGGCTCCTCGGGGCGAAGGCAAGAGATTATTGACGGGATTGAGGCACGTGCTTCAT
Source organism: Candidatus Hydrogenedentales bacterium (assembly GCA_041859475.1). GTDB lineage: Bacteria > Hydrogenedentota > Hydrogenedentia > Hydrogenedentales > SLHB01 > JAIBAQ01. The sequence goes on along the minus strand of JBHEKO010000565.1, from coordinate 5,751 downwards.
TCCAATTGGTAGATGGTCCGATTTGTGGGGGCAGGCAGCGCCATGGCGTTTGCCGGCTGGGAGCGTAGTTCGTCATGGAGGACTCTGACCCATTCAACCTTCCGCTGACAGAATGCAATGCGGGGGAAGAGGTTGAAGTCGTCGAATTGACCGCGGACACGGCCTTGAGTGCACGGCTCCGCGAATTGGGCGTGATGCCGGGCGCGCCGGTCCGGGTGGCCCGCGCCGGGTCGCCGATGATTCTTGAAGTGGGAGAGTCGCGGTTCTGCCTTCGAGGCGAAGATGCCGCGCGGGTTACGGTGCGCCCGCAATTGCCTGCCGAACTCTTCGAAGTGGCTATGCCCACCGAATCGTCGAAACCGCACCACTATGCCGAGCGGGCGGAATGGGTGTAAGCCCACCACGTTTGTCGAGAGCGGTAGTCAATTCACATGCAAACACTAAATCAACTTTGTCCCGGTGAATGTGGTGTCGTCCGCGGTCTACGCGGCGAGGGCGCGCTTCATCAGCGGTTGCAGGAAATGGGCGTCATTGAAGGCGCCGACGTGGAAGTGGTGCGCATCGCGCCGCTGGGCGATCCAATCGAGATCATTGTTCAAGGCTATCATCTTTCGCTGCGCAAAGCGGAAGCGGCGTTTGTCGAGGTGGAGCAGGTATGTTGAATGCGGTGGAACAGGAGACAAGCGCCTCCCGATCCGTGGGGGTCGTTGCCGTTGTGGGAAACCCCAACGTGGGCAAGACGACTCTGTTTAACGCCCTCACCGGACTGAGCCAAGTCACCGGCAACTATCCCGGCGTGACTGTCGAGCGCAAGGGCGGCTCCATGAAGGCGGGTGGTTGCACGGCGCGATTGGTCGACCTTCCCGGAACCTACAGCCTCGCGGCACGTTCACCCGGCGAGATGATTGTGGTGGATGTACTGCTCGGGCAACAGACTGGCGAGAAGCCCATCGATGCCGTTTTGGCCGTGGTGGATGCCACGAATCTTGAGCGCAATCTGTACTTGGTTTCCCAGGTGAAGGAACTCGGCAAGCCCCTGGTCATTGCGCTCAACATGATCGATATCGCGGAGAAGCGGCAAATCGTCCTTGATGCGGAAGCGCTCTCACGGGAGATTGGCGCACCGGTAATTCCGATTTGCGCGCACAAACGTATCGGCATAGAGCAGTTGAAGCACGCGGTGATCGAAGCCGTGTGCCGAGGCCGCTCCGAGCAGGCCAACGGGCCCGAGTATCCCCAAGCCCTGATCGACGAGGTCAGTGCTCTTGAGAAGGATCTCAATGCGCGGCGAGAGAAGCTGGGCCGTCCCGTGCATACCATGGAGGCTTTCCGCCTCCTGATCGACCGTGACGGATATGCCGAGAAACGGCTGGCCCACCGGATGCCCGATCTTCTGAATGAATCTCTCGACGAACGGCGTAAGCGCGTGACTACGAACGGTTCGCTAGCCGCCTTGGAAGCACGCAGCCGGTACGCATGGATTCGCCGAATTGTGTCGGCGGGTGTTCGAAAGCCTTCCACCCGAGTCACTACTTTCTCGGACAAGATCGACACGTATCTTACCCACAGAGTCTATGGCACCATTGCCTTTGCACTCCTCATGGCGACGGTTTTTCAAGCGATATTTGCATGGGCGACTCCGCTGATGGACCTTATCGACGCGGCATTCGGCGCCTTGGGTGGATGGGCGGGCGCGCTCATGCCCGAGGGAGTGCTGAGAAGTCTTGTGGTCGACGGCGTTATTGCGGGCGTGGGCAGCGTGCTCATTTTCATTCCCCAGATTCTCATTCTCACCTTGTTCGTCGCGATTCTCGAAGACTGCGGATATATGGCGCGCGCCGCCTTTTTGATGGATAGGCTTCTCAGCAAATGCGGGCTCTCCGGCCAGTCTTTCATTCCGCTGCTTTCCAGCTTCGCGTGCGCCATCCCCGGAATCATGGCTACGCGGACCATCGGCAACCGGCGCGACCGGTTTGCCACAATTATTGTCGCGCCGCTTATGAGTTGCTCGGCCAGACTCCCGGTATATTCCGTCATGATCGCGGCATTCATCCCCGCGCATAAATTGCTCGGAGGCCTCGTGGGGCTTCAAGGGCTTACGCTGTTCTTGATGTACAGCCTGGGCATCGTGTTGGCGATTCCCGTCGCATGGCTCGTGAAACGCACGCTCTTGAAAGGCGACGCGCCGCCATTTCTGCTCGAACTTCCGTCCTACAAACTCCCGCAGTGGAGCACCGTCGGCAGAAAGGTCTATTCGCAAGGCAGAGAATTTCTGTGGCGCGCGGGCACGATCATCCTGTCCATCAGTATCATTGTTTGGGCGCTCTCCTACTTCCCGCACTCGCAGAGCATTACTCAAATGTTCGACGAGCAGCGCGCGGCGCTTCAGCATGTGGTGATGGCGGATGAGCAGCGACAAGAGGCTGCGAACGAGATCGATATTCAGGAAAGCGGCGCCCACATTCACAACAGTTATCTCGCGATGATGGGCCACGCCATCGAGCCGGTTGTGCGGCCGCTGGGATGGGACTGGCGCATTGGGATGGCCGCGTTGTCCTCGTTCCCCGCGCGCGAAGTCGTCATTGCGACGATGGGCACAATCTTCTTCATCGGCGGCGACGTGGACGAAACCTCCGACAATCTTCGAACGGTGCTGCAAACGGCCGAACGGCCGGACGGCTCTAAACTGTTCACAATTCCCGTCGCACTATCGATCATGGTGTTCTTTGCGTTGTGTTGCCAATGCGGCGCAACGCTTGCCATCATCCGGCGCGAGACACGCTCGCTCCGCTGGCCATTGCTGACCTTCGCGTATATGACCGTCCTGGCGTACGTGGGCGCGATGACCACCTTCCACGTGACCACGTGGCTGGGTTGGGGGGCATAGCCGTGGAACTTGTCATTGCACTCCTCATCGTCGCGGCGAGCGTGGCCTACGTGCTGTGGTCGATTGGCAGGTCGTGGTACGGAAAGTCTTGTCATTGCTCCGGCTGCGGGGCAAACGAAACCAAAGACCCTTCGCGGTAGCGGTAGTCTTCAGCGCCCGACTCACGCGCCGAGAATGGCGAACAGCCTCCTCCTCATGTGCTATGGTCCCGACGACTACCCCTTCTTTAGCCGCATGCGAGAAAGGCCGTATTCCATGAAAACGTCGAGCACTGACGGGCACGCGCTCACCTTATTCATCGCCGTAGTATTGGCGCCAATGGCTGCGCTCCATGCGGCCGAGTTGCCAACGCTCGGGGATAGCGTGCGCATCGACCGCCATGCCCTTGTCGCGCGCCACAACATTGAATGGAACGACCCGACCGGACAGGTTCCGTTGGGCAACGGCGAGTTCTGCTTCAACGTGGACGCAACGGGGCTACAGACATTCGGCGGCAATGCGATGTCCCACTGGGGCTGGCATTCCTTTCCATTGCCAGCGGACTGGACCGCGGATCGGGTGCCGTCCACAGGCACATTTCAACAAGGCCGCAACAGTGGACCTGACAACTTCCCCGAAGGCACCGATGCCATTCGCACATGGATGTTCGACAATCCGCACCTGATGAATCTCGGACGGCTGCGGATATGCCGGGCGGATGGCGCTGAACTAAATGGGAAGGACATTTCCGGGCTGTCTCGCACGATGGATTTGTGGGTCGGCGTGCAGACGTCGACGTACCAGATTGAAGGCAATCCGGTTCGTGTCGAGACGTGCGTGCATCCGTCGCTTGACGCCGTGGCCGTGCGCATCGAATCCCCACTTATAGCGCACGGGGATCTACAGGTTGCGTTCGATTTCGCGTACCCATCGCTGGAAAACGGTGCGTGGGCAGGCGACTTCAATCGCGTGGATGGACACAAGACCACAATGACCATGCGCGGCGCGTTGCAGGCCGATTTTGCGCGCACCGTTGACGAGACGACGTATTGCGCAAGCCTCGCGTGGTCGCCCGGTTGTGCGATCCGCGCCGGGACTTCGCCGCACGCTTTTGTGCTGTCGGCGACAGGAACAGACCGACTGGAATTCATGTGCGCGTTTGCGGCAACGCAGATTTCCGGCGAACTCCCAGCGGTTGAGACAACTTTTGAAGAGACCGCCGTGCATTGGAAGGAATTCTGGAGCACCGGCGGCGCGATCGATCTATCCGGCAGCAAAGACCCGCGCTGGTTTGAACTCGAACGGCGGATCGTACTGTCGCAATACGAGATGGCCGCGCAGTCTTCGGGGAGTTTTCCATCGGCGGAAATTGGGCTGATGGGAATGGACCCATGGCGCAGCCAATTCCACATGGAGATGGTTTGGTGGCATCTCGCCCACTACGCGCTATGGGACCGCTGGGCCATGGCGGATAAGGCGCTTGGTTGCTACAAGCGATTTGAACCCGCCGCTCGCGCGCTCGCGGAGCAACTGGGCTACAAAGGGCTGAAGTGGGCCAAGTCCGTCGGTCCGGAGGGACGCAGTGCACCGTGGATCGGCAATCAGGTCCTGCTGTGGAAACAGCCGCACCCGATCTTCTTCGCCGAATTGGAGTATCGTCTGCATCCCACGCGCGCCACGCTCGACAAGTGGGCGGACATTGTCCAAGGCACCGCCGAACACATGGCCGACTACCCGACGCTTGATGAGAAGTCAGGAATGTACTCGCTGATTCCGGTCATGCCGCCAAGCGAGCAGGGCATTACCCGTGACACGGTCTTCGACCTGGCGTATTGGCGCTGGGGCCTGGACAAGGCGCAGGAATGGCGCGAGCGGATGGGTCTCGCGCGCGAACCACACTGGGACGAAGTCCGTAAGCATCTCGCGCCGCTGCCGGTAGTAGACGGTTTGTTCGTCCACTCGGCGGAATGGAACGACACCTACACCAAGCGCGCTTGGGAACACCCCGATCCGGTGGGCGTCTTTGGCATGCTGCCTCCGATAGAAGGCGTGGACGCGGAGACCGCACACCGTACGGTGCAAAGAGTCTGGGCGACTTGGGACTGGAGCAAATGCTGGGGGTGGGACTTTCCGTGGATGGCAATGGCGGCGGCGCGTGTGGGAGAACCGCAAATGGCCGTGGATGCCCTGCTTAAAGATGCTGGCAACAAGAACGATTACGATATTCGCGGGGTCAACGGCGGCTGGTATCTCCCCGGCAATGGCGGCCTGCTTTACGCAGTGGCAATGATGGCGGCAGGGTGGGACGGCGCGCCGGAACGCGATGCGCCCGGGTTCCCCTCCGGAGGGGACTGGGTCGTGAAGTGGGAAGGGTTGAAGAGGACCCCATAAGGCAGCGTTGTGAAAAGCAACCTCATACGAGATCAAGAGAGCGAGTCAGTGATAGCCGTCGGGTCAAGCCAGAGTATCGGATGGAACTCGGAGTCTGCGGTTTACCCACGCCGCGCTCGGCGATCGCGGCGCTACCAAATGAGGCGCTGTCTACCAAATGAGGCGCTACCGCACCGAAGCGCGACAAGCGCAGGCGTTACCGCAATGACGCTTCTTTCGCGGCGACCGCTCTTAGGTCTTCGTAGATGGCCCGCGCGCTGGCAACGCGTTCCAGCAATGCCGGACCTTGCTGGGCCAGCAGCTTGCCCGTTCGATTGCTTTCAAGCTCGCCGCGTTTGTCCTTCTCGATAGTTTCGGCGACCAGGGCATCCACTTCGGCCAAGCTGGCCATCCGCTTTGCGATGAGGTCATCCACCGCGTCGTATTTCCAAAACCGCAGCCCCTTTCGCGTGACGTAGACCGGCGTTGTGTGCGCCTTCGATCCATCACTGCCG
>JBHEKO010000541.1:0-3523 GCA_041859475.1 Candidatus Hydrogenedentales bacterium | reverse complement strand
ACGACTGGAACGCGGCCGGGAGACTCTTCGCGTGTTGCTCCTTTGACTCCGTGCCATTTGTCCGCCGCCATCCACCCCACGACCAAGGGAATCAGAAGGATCAAGATCACCGGGGCGACGCGTTTTCGCTTGGAGTCCTTGTGGATGGGCAAGTCCGAGGCGAGCGTATCCAAAAGCGGAAGAGTGCCAGGGGGAGAGGCTGTGGCGCGGAAGCTAACCTGCGCGTGTGGAGCTACCGCCTTCACGTTTGGCGTTAGCAGCGTTTCCACGCCAAGCGCGAATGTCCCATCGTGAAGCGATTTGGCATGAACGACACGTCCGCGCAAAAAGAGGGGTTCGGAGGGAGAATCGCTTGGTTGGACAAACTCAATCTCAAGGGAACTGCCGACTGGGACGGCGGCTGCCGTGAGAATGCCGATGCCGTCCAGGCTGACATCGGAGACAACACCTTCCTGCAAGAGGGAAGCGCCACCTCCCTGGGCAATCAAGACGCGTTTATGGGAAGGCACACGGGGAGAACGTCTACGGTTGTCGCCAGCTTTTTCGGAACCTGCTCCCACAGTACATTCGTCTCCAGTCCGTTGAAAACGCCGCATGGTTATGCGGATATACCAAGAAAATATACCATATAACTGCGGAAATTGAGGATTAAAATCTGCCGGATGGAGGAAGGGCAGCGGGAACTCCAGCACGTTGAGTTCTGGGGCGGGACCTAGAAGTTGTGGTGGGGACGTTCTAAGTCTTTTGTTTATAGTCGATTATAGCCATTTAGTGCCGCCACGCGATAGGCTTCGGCCATGGTCGGGTAGTTGAAGGTTGTGTTGAGGAAGTAGTTCAGGGAGTTGGCCTCTCCCTTCTGGGACATGATGGCTTGGCCGATGTGGATGATTTCCGAGGCGCTGGCCCCAAAGCAATGTACCCCCAGGATGGCGAGCGTCTCCCGATGGAAAAGCAGCTTCAGCATACCCACGGTCTGCCCCATGATTTGCGCCCGAGCCAGACTCTTGAACAGCGCGTGACCCACTTCATAGGGAATCTTGGCCTCGGTCAGTTCGCGCTCGGTTCTTCCGACCGAACTAATTTCAGGCGAGGTGTAGATACCGGTAGGAATGTCTCGAACCAAACTAGGTTCCCCGTGGCCGAGGATGTTTGTCGCAACGTAGCGTCCTTCAACATACGCCGCACTTGCGAGCGACGATCTTCCGGCGACGTCGCCCGCCGCGTAGATGTGCGGCACACTGGTCTGATAGCGGTCGTTCACTTCGACCTGCGAACGGGAATTTGGCGTGATGCCAATCGCTTCCAGGTTCATCCCATCGGTGTTGCCGGTACGGCCGTTGGCCCAGAGCAGGATGTCCGACTTCAACTGCTTTCCCGATTCGAGATGAAGGACAACTTCCGAATCGCGGCCTTCCACGCGAGAGCAAGTTTCCATGTGGCGAATGAGCACGCCTCGATCGCGCATGTGGTAGCTCAAGGCATCCGTGATCTCGTCGTCGAGGAATTCCAGCAACCGCCCGCGCGTGTTGACGAGATTTACCTTGCAGTCCATATTGCGGAAGATCGACGCGTACTCGCACCCGACGACACCCGCGCCGTACACGGTTATGGAGCGCGGGGTGTGGTCGAGCGTCAGGATCGTATCGCTGTCGAAGACCCGCGGGTGGGAGAAATCGACATCGGGCGGGTGGTAGGGCCTGCTTCCCGTTGCGATGATGATGGCATCGCCGCGTAAGCGAGTCGGCTCGCTCCCGTCTTGGCAGACTTCTACGGTGTGGGCGTCGAGAAAGGAGGCACAGCCGCCAATTACCTGGACGCCGTTACGGTCGTAGAAGTTTCTGCGCATGGCGACTTGCCGGTCGATGACCGATGCCGCGCTCTTGCGGAGCTTTTCGAAGGAAAGATTCTGGGAAAGGCCGGAGTCCTTTAATAATGCGCTTGTGTTGGTGGAGGTCAACTCCTGCACCGCATTCCGAAGTGCCTTGCTTGGGATCGTGCTCAAATGAGTGCAATGCCCACCGACACGGTCCATGCGCTCGATGACGCACACATTCTTGCCGCCCTTCATGGCTTGCATGGCAGCGCCTTCTCCGGCGGGTCCCGTGCCAATCACGAGTACATCGAAATGGGGTAGTCCGGGCATTGCAGTTTTTCTTTCAAATCGTTGAACTTGGGGTGAAGATATTCTAACGGTATCACGCGCGGTAAGGCCCATCCAACTTTGCGCCGGCTACGCGTCTTTTGGCGGGAGCGGGGGAAGGAGTTTGACTCCCTCCGAGCGCGCAATAAACGTGGCCGCGGTCAGGTCGCCGATTACATTGACCACGGTGCGGCACATGTCGAGGATGCGGTCGACGCCGATGACCAGGGCAATCAGCGCTGGGTTGACCCCGACCGTAGCCAGGACGACGACGATAAACGGTATCGACGCGGCGGGGACGCCGGCGGTTCCGATGCCGCCCATGATGGCCATGTACAGCACCATCAACTGCTGACCGATGCTCAACTCGACGCCGGCGAATTGCGCTAGAAACAGCACCGTGACGCCTTCGAACAGGGCGGTGCCGTTCTGATTCGCCGTGGCTCCCACCGTGAGCACGAACGAATTGATGTCGCGCGGGACGCCCAGGTTCTCCTCGCACTCGCGCAACGCTGTTGGTAGCGTCGCGTTCGAGGAGGAGGTCGAGAATGCCGTTATGACGACCGTCTTGACGCGACGGAAGAACTCCAGCGGCGAGATGCGCGAGAGCACCGCAAGCGAGATCGAGTAGACGACAAACATCTGAATCGCAAGTCCTGTCAGCACCGTGGCAACGAACCAGCCGAGGCTGATGAGCAGTTGAAAGCCGAAACGCGCGGTCATGGTGAACAGGAGCGCAAACACCGCGTAGGGCGCGAACATCATCACGAGGCCGATGCCTTTTGCGACTGCTTCGTATGCGCCCTCCAGCACGCGAAGCACGGGTTTGGCGGAATCGCCGATGAGCGTCATGGTGATGCCCATGAACAAGGAGAAGAACATCAGCCCCAGCATATCGGGGGGATCGGAGGCTAAGGACTGGACGATGTTCGTGGGGACAATCGTCTTCACGACGGCCATGAGCGGCGTGCTGACCGGAAGTTGCGTGGACTGCGCGCTCTCGACTTTTGCCAAGGCTTCGGAGCCATAGCGCTCTTGTAGGCGCTGGCTGACTTTGGGGTCGATGCGCGTGCCGGGGTGTATGACGTTTGAGAGGGTCAACCCGATGAGGACCGAGATCGCGGAGATGACGACTGTGTACAGGAGGCATTTGACGCCGGCTCGGCCTACCCTGCGGATATCGCCAATGCCCGCGACGCCCAGGACCAGCGAACAGAACACCAGTGGCACGACCAGCATCAGCAGCAAGCGCAGAAAGAGCTGCCCGACCGGTTCGGTAATCTGCACGGTCACCCACTGCAGGGGAATCGAGGTGTCGCCGAGAAGCGCGTTGAGCGATCCACCCACCGCAGCCCCCCCGGCGAGCCCAATCAGGATTCGGAC
>JBHEKO010000827.1:0-4903 GCA_041859475.1 Candidatus Hydrogenedentales bacterium | reverse complement strand
TCCTTCCGCACGGCGGGGCCCCTTTTCCGCCGCCAATACGCAGTGGTCGCGGTCAGCAGCATCTTGCCGTTGGCAGGTGGCGCGTTGTACAGCGTGGGCATTCCTCCCTTCGTCAATTGGAATCCCGCGACGGCATTCCTTACGGTCTCCGCCCTCATGCTCGCTTTTGCCCGGCTTCGTCTAGGTCTGTTTCAGCTCATTCCCTTTGCGCGCACGGCGCTCATCGAGAACATGACCGACTCCGTGATCGTGCTCGATGAAAAAGAACGCATGGTGGACACGAACCCAACGGCGCTCCGGACGTTCTCGCTTCAAGGCGCGGAAGTTCACGGCAAGCCCTTGAAGAGCATCGGGGCCTTCGGCGAAAAACTCCAAGCCGCGTGTGTCGAAGCGCATTCGCCGGAATTCACCATAGCGCTTGATACGGCAACCGGTGCTCGCGAGTTCAGTTGCCGGGCCGTGAGCATGGTCGGACGAGGTGGCCGCTCCTTGGGCCGCCTGCTTGTGTTGCGGGATACCACCGAGTTGGGCGAGACGCACCGGGCGCTTCTGGCCCGAGAAACCTACTTGTCCGCGCTGAACAAGGCGGCCGTCGTGTTGATGCACGCCACCGCCGAAGTGCCCTATCAGGCTTTCGTCGAAGCCCTCGGGCCGCACATGAACGCCAATCGCGTCTATGTGTTTCTAAATCACAACGCCCCGGACGGCACGGTGCTTATGAGCCAAATTGCCGAATGGCATAGTCCCGACGTTGTATCGGGGCTCGACGACCCGGCGATGCAGAATCTGCCCTACGCCGGCGACCTGGAGCCGTGGCTCCATGCATTCCAGCAAGGCAACGCCGTTGCCGTGCGCGTCCGCGATTTGTCCCCCGAGATACGCGTCTTCCTGGAAGCCGAGAGTATTAAATCCCTGCTCCTGATCCCCGTGCTGGTCGACGGCGAACTGATCGGATTCGTCGGGTTCGACAATTGCCTGGACGAACGCCCCTGGGAACCATTCGAGCAAGACATGCTGAAGGCCGCCGCACAAAATCTTGCCCAGGCAATCAAGCGCGTGCGCTATGAGCGGCAATTGCGCTCCAGCCGGGAACGCTTGGAACTGGCGCTCCAGGGCGCGGAGTTGGGAACCTGGGACATGAACGTCGCAACGGGCGAGGCCTCCTACGACGACCGGTGGGCAAGCATGCTCGGGTATCAGCGCGAGGAGTTGGAGGCGCGCCACGACGTCTGGGAAGACCTGCTGCATCCCGAAGATAGAACGAGGGCCATCGCGACGCTACAGGCTCACTTGGATGGGAGGACGCCGTCTTACGAAGGCGAGTTCAGGCTTCGAAGCAAGACCGGCGAGTGGGTCTGGATTCTGTCCAAGGGGCGTGTGATCGAGCGCGACGCCGAGGGAAGGCCCTTGCGCGCGGCGGGCACGCATCTGGATATCACCGAGCACAAGCGGGGCGAAGTCGAACGCCTGGCAATCGAACGGCAGATTCAACAGACCCAGAAGCTCGAAAGCCTTGGCGTGCTGGCCGGCGGAATCGCCCACGATTTCAACAACCTGCTCATGGCTATTTTGGGCCACGCCGACTTGGCCGAGCAGGAATTGTCCCCGATGTCGCCCGTTCACGAGCACGTGAAAGGCATCGTACAGTCCTCGCGCAGGGCGGCGGAGCTATGCCGCCAGATGCTCGCCTATTCAGGCCAGGGCCGCTTCGTCGTCGAGACGGTGGACGTGCGGGAGTTGGTTGAAGAAATCGTTCACCTGCTGCGCACGTCGATTTCCAAGAAGGCGACCCTCAACCTGCATTTGGATCGCTCGCTGCCCAATGTCGAAGGCGATGCGAGCCAGCTCAGGCAAGTCATCATGAATCTCGTGCTGAACGCATCGGAATCGTTTGGCGAAGACCCCGGCGATATCACCATCTCGGCGAATGTTCAGCGCTATGAAGGCACAATGCTGCGCGAATTGGCGAAAGACATCCTCCTTCCCGACGGCGACTACGTGTGCCTTGAAGTGGCCGACACCGGCAGCGGCATGAATCAGGAAACGCTGGAGCGCATTTTCGACCCGTTCTTCACGACGAAGTTCACGGGCCGCGGCCTGGGTCTCGCCGCGGTGCAAGGCATCGTCCGCGGGCACAAAGGGGCTCTCAGCGTTCGGAGCGAGGACGGCAAAGGGACATCGTTTCGCGTGTACTTGCCCGTCTCGCCGAATCAGGCGCCCATCCGTTCCGCCGGCCGCACCACGCAAGACCATGCTTGGTCGGGCGCGGGGTCCGTTCTATTGGTGGACGACGAAGACACCATTCTGGACGTCTCGACGGCGATGCTGCGCAAGCTGGGCTTCAGCGTGTTGACGGCGCGAGACGGCAAAGAAGCAACCTCGGTGTACGAATCGCATCACGCCGAAATCTTGTGTGTGCTCATCGACATGACCATGCCGGTGATGGACGGGGCAGAAGCCTTTCGCGCGATCCGCCTCATCAACCCCGATGCGCGCGTTATCATGTCGAGTGGCTACAACGAACTGGAAGTGACGGGGCGCCTCACCGGCGAAGGATTGGCCGGGTTTATCCAAAAGCCCTACCAACTCGACACCCTGCGCAAAGAACTCAAGCGCGTGCTGACCGCCTTTCCCGCAAAACCAAGGTAGGGACGTTTCGCCGAAACGTCCGCACGACACCAACACCGATTCCCTACAACGAAACCACTTTCCGCACAATGTCACTTCCTTCTCGCGTCAGGATCGTCACCGAATCCACGCCGTTCTGCAGGAGGTAGTCGCGCGCTTCCACGATGCCCGCGCCCACCAACTCGGGGCCGTGGCTATCGTCGCCAAAACAGAACGGCACGCCCATGACGCGCGCCTTCTCGACCAGCCACGGAGCCGGATACGGCGAGCCCAGGCCTTTGCGCCACCCCGCCGTATTCAGATCCAAAATGCCGCCGCATTCGCGCACGGCTTCCAGTGTCTCCTCCGCCGCTTTGCGAATGCGTGGCGTTTCGATGGGACCCAACAGATGGCCGTTCTTGCGGATGAGGTCGAGATGCCCGACAACTTCAGGGCGAAGCGCCAGAACCATCCCGGCGACCGATTCGTAGTACCGCAACGCCAATTCTTCAAGTCCTCCGGCTGCCTCCACGGCGCGCTCGAAGTGAACCATCGGCCCGTCGATCGAAATGTCGTTGAAGAAATGAACCGACCCTACCATGTAGTCGAATCCAAACCGGCGGCGGTGGTCGAGCATGATGGAGACATACCGGTCGTGCGGCACAATCTCGATCTCGTACCCGCGCAAAACGGTCAGACGTCCGCGATATTCCTCCGCGGCATCCGCGATCGCCTTCCCGTAGGCCTCGAAATCCGCCGCGATCTTTTCGACGGTCCAGCCCATGGCAATCTCGTTCTCATAGAGGTACTGCGTGCCCATGCGCGGCACGTGCTCGCTGACGCCATACGTCGAGAAACCCTGGGCGATAGCGGCGTCGAGCACCTCGTGCAACGTGCCGGTGGCATGATCGCAGAACTCGCCGCAATGCCCGCCGTGAAGCGAGACTTTCCAAGGGGAGGCTTGGTGATTCATCGAACTCCTGTTCCAGACTGTCCGCAATACCCACTTGGCAACCACGCAACTCCGCGCGTGCCGGAAGTTCGCGAAACAGAGCAATCAACCGATTGTGTCGTACCGTGCAGTCGGCGAAGAAGCCGGATCGTGGCAGACAACACGGTATCCGATCAAGATGCCCGGATTCTCCGGCACTCATACCCCCGGTCGAAAAGCGGCGCAATCGCACCAAGACCGCGCCAATTCGCGTGCCAAACGCGAATCGCTACCCTGGGAACAAAACCCATCTGCCGTGCGTTCTGGAGGGACGCGAGATACGGCGCGTATGGGCCATGCGGGTGCGATACCCTTGCCGCCCATGAATCTGGATCTTTGCGGCGATTTCGATCACAATAGGGCTGTTGTAAGCTGTCGGGAGAAGGTTATGGCCGGAGACTATGAACTACCGCCTCTGGAGCAAACATCGCCGCTGGCGCAATTTCTGAAGCAAGACGCCGTTGCCGCGGGCATTCTGTTGCTGTCGGCTCTGAGCGCGCTCGTGATCGCCAACTCGCCCCTCCGTGAATGGTACAACGGCCTGTGGCACATCGAATTCGGATTCGCACTGGCCCATTTCGAACTGTCCCAATCGCTCCACTACTGGATCAACGACGGACTCATGTCCATCTTCTTCTTCATGGTGGGCCTCGAAATCAAACGCGAATTGCTTGTGGGCGAACTGGCGAGTTTCCGGAAGGCCCTTCTTCCCGCTGCCGCCGCGTTGGGCGGCATGCTCGTGCCCGCCCTCTTCTATGCCTTCGCCAATCTCGGCGAACCCTCCCTCCGCGGATGGGGAATCCCCATGGCCACTGATATCGCCTTTGCCACCGGTTGCATGGCTCTGGTGAAGTTGCGCGTGCCGCCCGCACTCCCGGTTCTCCTGGTCGCCCTCGCCATCGTCGACGATTTGGGTTCCGTGCTTGTGATCGCCGTGTTCTACACGGAACAACTCGCCATGCGACCGCTCCTTGTCGGCGGTCTTCTTATCCTGTTGTCGTTCGGACTGAGCCGCCTCGGCGTGCGCCACACCTTTCCTTACGTCATTCTCGGCTGCATCGTCTGGTTCCAATTCCTCCAGTCCGGCGTCCATGCAACCATCGCGGGCGTGCTGTTAGCCTTCTCCATTCCTCCCGATGCGCGTTACGAAACGCCGCACTTCTCCGGACGCATGACGACTCTGCTCTATCGCTTCAGCGAGGCCGAAGACTACAAGAACCCACTGCTCATCAACGCCCGCCAGCAATCGCTCATCCGTTCCGTCCTTCGCGAATGCCACCATGTGGAGGCCCCGCTCCAACGCAT
>JBHEKO010000749.1:0-6788 GCA_041859475.1 Candidatus Hydrogenedentales bacterium | reverse complement strand
CGGCCTCGCTGTGAGCGGCATAGCGCAATGGCTCGAGCTTGGGTTTGTATCCGCCCATCCACCACAACAGGCCATCGCCTTCGCGCAAGGCGTAGTCCATCTCATCGATAGACCATTTCAGCAATTCCGCAATCTGCTCGTAAGGCAGCAGATGCCAGTTGCGGCGGATGATCGTGACATAGGAGCGCGCCAGTTGATCTTCGGAAACCGCGGGTGGGTCGGAGAGTCCCATGGCCTTGCCCAGCGCGACGATGTCTTCGGGCTTTGCGCCCACGACCGACGCGAGCCGATCGGTGGGGACAAGCGTCCAGTTGCGCCAGACATAGGCGTGCATGCGGTCGGGGAAGTGCGAAAAGGAGACCGGCTCCGGGGACCATCCCATGGGTAGACCCGCCGCGTTTACGCAAAGGAGAAGCAGTGCTGGAAGCATGGGTCTTCTTCCTCCATGGTGTGGCCAACTTACTCGCAGACGCGGAAATCAGGGACAGTCCCGTCTCGTCCGTAGCGGCGGACTTCGCTTGGGACAGTCCCCGATTCCCGCTATCTCTTTCCGAAATTCGGATACCGGTAACGCTGTCCAGTACTCCGAATCTTCTAGAGCTCCACCATACGCATGAATTTCGACGAAAGCTTTTCGACACCGGACTTCGTGACGCGGACGCCATTTTCCCAGCGGAGGCCGAAGTCGCTGCCTTGGAAGAAGGTGTCGACCTGGAAGGTCATGTTCTCTTGTAGCGCATAGGTCGATGTCGATTCCATCCAGGGGCGTTCGACTTCCATCATGCCGATGCCGTGGCAGGGGCCGTAGAGCATGTTCTCTTTGAAGCCGCGTTTCTCGACGTAGTCCTCGTAGTCCTTCACGACCTTCGCGGCAGGCTTGCCGCCCTTCATAAGTTCGATGGTCTTCAGGTGCGCTTCGAGGCCGAATTCGACAAGGCGCTTCTTGCGCGGGGGCAGCTTGCCGATGCTGCACGGCAACCCGACGCTCGACGAATAGCCGCCGACGCGCGCGCCGATATTGAGTTGGATGATCTCGCCGCGCTTGAGCTTGGTATGCGTCGGACGGGAGATCGCGTGTTTCGTTCCGGCGCCGGAGAAGCAGTAGAGGGCGTGCCCTTCGTATTCGCCGCCGTGCTTGTAGATTTCGCGTTGGGCAATTCCGATGACCTGGAGCTCGGTCATGCCGGGCTGCATCTCGCCGAGGATGGCGTCGATGGCAATTTCGCTAATCTCAAAGGCCTTCTTCATGAGCTTGATTTCATTCGCGCTCTTGGCGATGCGAAGGCTCGACAGGGTCTCGTCCGCTTTGATGAGCTTGACATTGGGAAGTTCGCGTTGGAGGCTGAAGTAAACGGGAAGCGGCATCACCGAGAAGCCGACCAGACCTAGCTTCTTCAAAGAACGTTTGCCCATGGCCAACTTCACGACGCTTGCGTAATTGGCCACGGGAATGCCCGGATACTCCGGCTCGGCGGATTCCCGGTACTCGACCATTTTCGCGATATCGGGAATGACACTGCGGCCTTGCGCATAGGCTTCGCTTTCGGGTCCTATGATGAGCACGGGCGTTCCCGTTGCGGGAACAAACACACCCGCCGACTCGAAGGTCGGCCAGTATTCGGTTAGATAACGGACATTCGCAAAATCGGCCTCGTTGGCATGCACCAGCGCAGCGTCCAATTTGGCCGCGCGGATATTCGCCTGAAAGTTTGCGATTCTCTTGAGGTACTCACTCTTCGGTATGGCCAGCATCTCACATCTCCTTTACGGCTTGTTGCGCCTGGATGAATTCCGCCCCGCGATCCAGGAGCGACTCAATTAGCAGATCCAATTGTCCGGCGGCATAAGCGCCGCAATTCTTCACGATGAACGGGTCGGGATGAACCGCGCCTTCCCCATACCATATTTCTCCTTCGGGCATGGGATGGAACTCCCATGGGTGGAAGTAGAAACAAAGGAATGGATCGACGTTCCGCGCTTCGCAGTATGCGGAATACCCGTCGATGTGCCGCAGCACGGCATGCGCGCCTTCGGTTCGAAAGAGCGGCCATTGATCCATGTCGCGCCCATAGGGGTCTTTCGATTCCATGGAAAGGTCGGCGAAGTTGGGCAGTTCGACGATGCGTAGATCGCCTTCCTTCGTCCAGTCTTTGCTGCTGGGATGATAGGGCCTCAACTGTTCGCGAAAGTAATACATCGGGTAGGTTGCGTCCGTTGTGTAGCCGAGCGCTTCCAAGGCATTGACGACTGCCGTCGAGCCAAAGAGCCGCGGACACCGAAACGACACGGGACGCATACCGGCAACCTGCTCAATCCATTCCGTGCAGAGGCGCAGACGGTTTGGAACCTCTTCCTCAAGAATGGGCATCATCCCCGGTATCTCGAAAAGGGAATCGCCGATGGTCTCGTGAAAGAGCGTGTGTGCTCCGATCTCGTGTCCTTTGGCTTTAACCGACTGCACGACCTCCGGATGCTTGCGCGCCGCGTCGCCCGTGAAGTAGAACGTGGCGGAAACGCCGCGTCGCTCTAGCACATCCAAGATGACCGGCGTTCCGTTCTTGAGGCCCTCATAGAACGGCGTCCAACTGCCGACGTCCGTCTCCATGTCGAACCCGAGAACAACCTGCATACGGCTCATATCAAAGTCTCCTGAGGCAACGGTGCGCAGCGTACACGCAGGCGCGGCTGTTGCTGCGATTAGGCAAAGAGTGCGTCCATCCGCTTGCTGAACGGAACAGGTCCCTTTGCCGTGATTTCATAGCCGGTTTCGATTCTCGCGCCGTGCCACTCGGGGTGGCCGAAGAAACTGATATCGACGCATACCGACATGCCCGGCTTCAGGACATCCTCGCCATTGGGCCCGAAGAACGGGGACTCGGCTTCGTGGAGTCCAATGGTGTGCGCGAAGGGGCACACAAGGTATTTCAGCAGACCGTGCTTCTCGAAGTAGGCCCTGCCGGGCTTGTCGATTTCACGTCCCGTATTTCCGGGAACTAGCTGTTGCTTGGTTAGGCGGAACACCTCCTTGAGGTGTTTGAGGGCTTCAGCCTGACTGCGTGTGTACTTGCCGGAGACCGGAAGAAAGTCGCCGACGACGCCGGCGTAACCGCGCACTTTTGGAGCAATGCCGATCATGACGGTTTCACCCGACTTGAGCTTCTTCGCGCTGGCTGTGGGAACAACCGCGTTCGAGCGCTCGCCCGAGCCAACGATTGCGCTGAAGCCGAAGCCCGTAGCGCCGCGGCTGCGGGCCGCATATTCGCCCGCCGCTGCGACCTGAATCTCCGACACGCCGGGCTTGACGCTGCCTTTCATCGCTTCATAGCACTCGTCGGCGAGTGCGAACGACGCGCGAATCTGCTGCATTTCCCAACGCGATTTCATGTAACGAAGGCTGACGAAGTCGAGCGTGATGTCGACGAGTTCGACTCCCCCGAATCCCTCTACGATCTGACGGTAGCACGCCGCGGGCATGCGATCCCCGCCGACGATACCGATTCGCTTGATACGCTTCTTGCCTCCGCGCGTCAGCTCGCGAAACAACGCCGGGAAATCGATGATGGTCGCGTTCGGGTATTCTTCATCCGGGACCATGAACACGGGGAAGTTGCGCGTCTCCGTGATGGCACTGTCGAGTTTCGCGAACGGCTCGCTTTCGGGTCCGCCCAACAGCATTGGCTCACCGTCCTTCGGGACAAGCACCGCCCCGCTCTCGAACTGCGGGCACCATCCCGTCAAATACCAGCCGTTGCCGATGTTGAACTCGTCGTAGTACACGAGCGCGGCATCCAGCTTCTTCTTGGCGAGTATCTCGTGCACCTTCACCAGCCGGGCGTCTCTTTCTTCTGTCGTCAAGTATCCCATTTCTATCTCTCCCCTAAACGCGTGCGCGCTATTGTGTTCATTGGATTCCTTACGAGCGTGGCCCCTCTAAGTTAGATGCGATCCAGCGCAATTCCCTCCTGCTCTGCCAGGTATCTGCGCAATTCCTCCATGTTTCCTTTGAGAATTGTGGTTTCGGAGACGAGCGTGCTTGCCGCCAAATACCCATTCGCGGTTTGCATCACGCCGATGGTTTCCAGTTCGAAGAACCCAAGCGCCCCGCCGTTGAAAATGCTGTACAAATCCGCCGCCGAATACGGGCCTTGGGCCTGATCGTTGTCGGCGATGTTAAAGTACGTCCCTTGCGTGGGGGCGGTGCGGCGCAGAATGAGGAGCGAGCGGTTCCTGTCCAAAGCACCGAGCAGTTCCGGGGCGGAAGCTACGGAGACGCCGATTTGATGCCGGTCCTCACCACCCAACGCGAACGTGAAATGACCTTGACGATGGGCGATTCTCTCGCCCGGCTGACCGTAGAAATCGAAGTTGATGGCGCGCGCGGAATCACGGACTTTGCCGAACGCAATCACGCCGTCCGCGCCGGGAAATTGTTCGAGTGACCACGGTGCAAGGAGGACGTCGTTCGGGGTGAACTTAATGTGTGGTTCGAAGGTATCCTCCGTGCGGTAGGTCAACGCGGCCACGGGGTATTCGTTTGCGTATTGCCAAGTGCCGGGGACTTCCACGATGCGGCGCCACGTGAGGTCCAGTTCACAGCCCTTTCGGTTGGTAAGCGCAATGCGTTTTTCGACGATAGCCGAGCGCTTATTCGCCTTTATACGTGCGGCAGGGACGAGATTGATGCCGGGTTGCACCAGCCATTGATCGCTGCCGGGCAGGTAGTTGAATGCGAAGGGGCCGCCTTCGGGCGCGGGCCAGAGGCTGTTGCCGCCGAGGTTGTTGAACTCCGTGGCCGACGGAGAAGCGAGCGTAGCCGCGTCGAGCCGATGAGTCAATTCCCCGTCAAGTTGGCAGAAGATGCGTCCTTGCAGACCGGGGCAAACGAAGACGCTGCCCGGACCGCACCCCAACTCGATCAGGTTCGTATCGCTCTTCCGCAGCATCGAGAGCAAGGCATTCCCCCCCTTTACTCGGTGGATGAAGGTCGTTCACGCGCGCTTTCTGTGCTTCCTTCGACTTTAGCAAATAGTCCGAGGGCATAGCCATTTTCCCGCACGCCGGATTCTTGGTTTGGGACATTCCCTTGATTGAGCCTTTGCCCGCGTGCAAGAATCCACCGGCATGGGGGTTTCCCAAAGCCGCGCTGACCCATGTGGCGCATGACTGGGGGTGCACGTGTCGAACTTCGGTTGGATAGATGGCAGTATCGTTGGGGTGTACATTCTTGCCACGATGATCGCGGGGATTGCCGTCCGCAAGTACGTCGGCAAGGTTGAGCATTTCTTAATCGCGGGCCGTGAGATGAACTTGTATCTCGGCATTGCGTCCCTCGCCGCGACTGAGTTCGGCGTCGTCACGTGCATGTACACCTCGCAGAACGGATTCAAATTCGGGTTTGCCGGCGCCACGCCGGGCATCCTTGCCGCGTTGGCCATGTTCTTCGTCGGCTACACGGGGTTCTGCGTTAGGCCCCTCCGCGACTCAGGCGTAATGACCATTCCCGAGTTGTTCGAGAAGCGTTTCGGGTCGCGCATCCGCTGGCTCGCCGGCGTGGTGATCGTGCTGGGCGGCTTGCTCAATATGGGCGTCTTCCTCCGCACGGGCGGCGACTTCTTGGTGGCGGTGTGCGGATTCGATCCGAAGTATCTCGAAATCACCATGACGGTGCTTCTGGTTTCCGTGGCGGTCTATACCATCCTCGGCGGAATGCTGTCCGTCCTTGTTACGGACTTCCTGCAATTCGTCGTGCTGAGCGCAGGACTGATCTCGGTGTCCGCACTTATCCTCATGAAGGTTGGCTGGGAGCGGTTGACTGCCGCTGTCACGGAGCATCACGGCGCGGGCGGCTTCAATCCATTCATAAACTCCGAAATGGGATGGGAGTACGTCGTCGCCAACGGGCTGCTCAGTCTGGCCATGGTATTGACGTGGCAGACGACCATCCAACGGCTGTTGGCCGCCAAGGACACTCAGACAGGCCTTAAAGTCTACACACGCACCAGCTTCTTCTTCCTGTGCCGCTGGCTGATACCCGTGATTTGGGGAATAGCCGCGCTGGCTTTTCTCACGCCGGAGCAAGTCGGCGGCGATACGCTGCTTGCCATGCCGAAGATGCTGAGCCAGCTCGTCCCCATGGGTCTCATGGGAATCCTCATTGCCGCCATGCTCGCCGCCGACATGTCGACGGACTCGTCGTACATGCTTACATGGTCAAGCGTCATCTACAACGATATTCTTGCGCCTTTCCACAAGAAGCAATGGTCGGAAAAGCGCGGGTTGCTGGTGAGCCGATCCATCGTTGCGATCATCGGCGTTTTTCTGCTGGTGTACGGACTTTGGTACCCGTTGCAGGGCAGCCTTTGGGACTACCTGACGGTAACGGCAAACGTGTACATGACCAGCATGTCGGTTCTTCTTGTTGCCTGTTGCTACTGGAAAGGCGCCAATAGCTGGGGGGCCGCCGGGGCAATCATCTTCGGCGCCATGATCCCCATCGCATTCTTGGTCATGGAACAGATTCCGAGCACGAGGCACTTCGCAAAGGAAGTTGTCGGGCCCCACTTCGCCAACATTGGCGCATATGTGATTGCCGCAACTGCCATGGTCGTCGGGTCGTACCTGAAACCGCGCAAGGAGAACGCACATGTTTGAGCACTGGTTTTGGCTTGCGGCCACGGCGGCGTGCATGATCTGGTACTCGACCATCACGATCTACGTCGCCGTGCGAGGGGCCATGGACATCAAGGGCATGCTCGGGCGCCTGGCCGACATCAACAACGAGCCAGACG
>JBHEKO010000363.1:0-3313 GCA_041859475.1 Candidatus Hydrogenedentales bacterium | reverse complement strand
CCTTCCGACGGGCTCGTGAAATGCACGGGCATCAGATGGCCGTCGCGGTCGAGCACTTGGCGCACGGGCAAGCTGTATTGGCGCACCCACTCGACGTCGGTCTGGTCGCCGTAGGTGCAGACCATGACGATACCGGTCCCTTTCTCAGGATCGGCCTTCGGGTCGGCCATGATCGGAATGGGAACATGAAACATGGGAGTGACGGCGTTCTTTCCGACAAGGTGACGGAAGCGCTCGTCTTCGGGATGGACCAAAACGGCGACGCACGCGGGTAGCAGTTCGGGGCGCGTTGTTGCGATGACGATGTGGTCTGCCGTGCCCTCGACGCCAAAGCGCAGATAGTGAAATGCGCTCTTGCAGTCTTTGTCGGTTACTTCGGCTTGGGCGATGGCGGTGCGGAAATCGACATCCCACATGACGGGGCGTTCGGCTTGGTATACCTCGCCTTTCTCGTGCAGCTCCAGGAAGCTCCATTGCGAGATGCGGCGGCAATCGACATTGATAGTCGCGTATTCCTGGCTCCAATCGTAGGAAAGGCCGAGACGCGTCCAGAGATGACGGAAAGCCTCTTCGTCTTCACGCGTGACGACGTCGCAGAGTTCGATGAAGTTCCTGCGGCTGATGGGCATGGGCGCGCCTTTGCGGCCACGCTCGGCCTTGAACTCCGGGTCGTAGTGGAGGTGCGCTTCGCATTTTACGTTGTACAAGTTCTGTACACGGCGTTCGGTCGGGAGACCGTTGTCGTCCCAGCCGATGGGAAAGAAGATATTCTTGCCGCGCATGCGCTGGTAGCGGACGATGAAGTCCTGGTGCGAGTAGCTGAAAAGGTGGCCAACGTGAAGCGATCCGCTGACGGTGGGTGGAGGCGTATCGACGACAAACGTCTCGTCGCGACCGCGGGACGAATCCCACGCGTAGACGCCGGATGCTTTCCACGACTCTTTCCAGCGCGCATCGACTTCTTCGGGCGCGTAATTCTTCGGCAACTCGGACGACGGAACGCTCATGATGTACTCCCAAAAACAAGGCCCTGTATGAATCACAGGGCCATGCAATCTCACGTTACCCGGTAGGAGCGGAGAGTATAGCAAAACGGCGGGCGCGCATGCATGGAGCGTGTTGTGAACGTGTCAGGCACGGTCGAAAGCCTTGGCGCATGGGCCGAGGCAATCGACCGTGCCTGTGATATCAGTTCACGAAACGGTTCGCTTCGATGGCTGGCTCGATCACGGTGGCTGCGCTTGAATCGACGATGCGCGCAGCTATCGAATGCGGGCCGGGTGCCAGTGTGATCGGGCACCTCAGGATGGCGCGGTCCTGGTTTCGCCCACCGCCCGCGGGAACCTGGCCGGCTTTGGCCGTTCCGGCAACAGTGCCGTCGACTTGGAACTCGACCGTGACAGGGCCGGAATTCATGCCGCCGATGTTGCTTACGGCCGCGACGAGGTCATACCCGCTATCGGTCTTCGAGAGGAAGAGGGCCTGAGGCAAGAAGGTCAGACACGGTTTGACGAAGTACTCGAGGCACAGGCGGTCCGCGTTTGCGAGTACGGCTTCGTGTTGGCGATCGGTCTCCGCGGTTTGTTTCAACCCATAGGCGCCGGGGCCATATCCGCTGTTGTACCAGGCGATGCCGCGCATTTCCGGGAAGTGCTGCCGGATATAGCGAATGACGTTTTCCTGCTCGCCAAGGTCGCAACGGTCCGGGCGCTCGGAGGTGTCGAGGGCTAGCAGCGTGTAGCATTTGTTGCCATAAGCCGGTTGAAACATGTCCATCGAGCGAATGACCGGATCGATGCGATCGGTGATTACCTGGTAGATATCGTCCGCGCCGAGTTCATCGGGGGTTGCGCGCCAGAGGTAGGTTTCGAGCAGAAGGAAGTCTGCCCCTTGCCTGCATTGCGCGGCTAACTCAGGATTCGTGCCTCCGCCATTCCACACCGCGAAAATGCGGTCGGGCTGCACTTCACGCGCGCGGGCAAGGGCGCGCATGGATGCAATGGATGCTTCCGCTGGCCACGTGCCGGGATATCCGCCGCATTCGTCGATGCCTAATCCGACAGTGACGCCCGGGCGCACGAACTTGTCGTAGAAAGTCTGCTCCACTTTCGCCAGTTCGTCCGCGGGGTTCTTCTTCGCATTCTCTTTGTCGTAGTACGACCAACTCATGCCGCCGTATTCCCATGCGAGGCCCGCCACGCCGCGTTCGGCGAGACGGCCCACGCTGTCCTCCGAGCCAACCGATGTGACGCAGGTTGCCCAGCGGGAATTGGGCGATTCACGGTACCACACAAAATGCATGGGCCGGTTTGCCACCGTCACGGGAAACGTGATGGACGCCTCGTTGTCCGCTTCATTGTTCTCGGCAATCGCGCCGGCGGGATCGAGCTTCGCTCGAATCTCGTAGATCCCATCGCGTTCGGGCGTCCAAGCCCATGCGCCCTCAGCGGATTTGTCGCCTGGTTTGAGGTCCAGGTCCGCAGTCGCAACAGACGCACCCTGGGCATCGGTCACGCTGAGAGATGCTTTCGCGGGAGCCGCAAGCGTCCCTCCCACTTGAGCGCGGATGGTGACGGTTACGGGTGTGCCTGTTTTGCCGATGACGGGATTGGTGAAAAGCCCCCCGTTGAGATAGGGCTCCGTGACGATCGAAAGATTGGTTTGTCCGTAGGCGGCAATGGTCCCCAGTGCGGCGACTATCACGATCAGAGAAATCGGCTTCATATTGTCCCCCATGTATGGCGCGTCGGTTGTCAGCCCGTATTCTCCAGGTTAGCGCATGGAGTCTGCAACTTGAAAAGACTCTGCGTCGAGGTAGTAGATCCCCTGCGGACGTTTCGGCGAAACGTCCCTACCTCAATTCGGCAAAACGTCCCTATTTCAATTCGAATCGTTTCTGATTAATGGTGAGAAGTCTGCGTAGACGAGAGGATTAGCGGCGGTCGCCGGGACGGGCTTCTGCCTGGGCGGGGGGCCGCGTGAGCCAGATGCTCACCTTGGTGTTGACTTTCCCCCACTTCAGCGCCTGCCTGTGGGTTCGGAAGTAAAGGTCGATGTGTTCGCCCTGGATGGCGCTTCCGCGGTCTTCGACTCGTCCGTAGCCGTAGCCGGGCACATACATGACGGTGCCAAAGGGGTACTTGCTCGTGTCGGCGGCAATGGTGCCGACTTTGGCTTTGGTGCCGCTGGCGGTGATACCCACCTTCTTGGCGTGGCCTTTGTACTTCCCCTTGGCGATTACGGGTCTACCGAGCCAGGAACGTTTCCAGTTGCAGCATTTGCCGCATTTGCAGTACGCGGTGACAACCATGTT
>JBHEKO010000532.1:0-3689 GCA_041859475.1 Candidatus Hydrogenedentales bacterium | reverse complement strand
TGCCTCGCCGTTGCACGTAGGTTCCGGCACGGTGACCTGCGACCACGGCGTAATGCCCGTGCCCGCGCCTGCGACGGCGCTCTTGTTGCGCGGCGTACCCTCCTATGCGTGCCCGGAAGTCACCGGCGAACTCGTAACGCCGACGGGCGCGGCGCTCATTGGCCAGATCGCCGCCTCGTTCGGCCCCCTGCCCCCGATGACCATCTACCGCATCGGATACGGCAGCGGAACACGCGAAATCGCCGACCGCGCCAACGTCCTGCGCGTGTTCCTCGGCGAGACAAGCGACACCCGCGAAACCACGCAGCCGGTTTCCGTGCTGGAAACAAATATCGACGACATGTCGCCAGAGCTCTTGCCCGCACTCGTCGCCGACTTGATCGCTGCCGGAGCGCTCGACGCCTTTATAACGCCCGTGATCGCCAAGAAAGGGCGGCCGGGGCATCTAGTGACCATTCTCTGCGACGAGGCAAATGTCCAGGAATTGGCCGGGTTGCTCTTCTCGCATTCGACCACGTTGGGTCTGCGCATGCGGCAAGAACGCCGCATTTGCCTGCAACGCGAGTGGAAGAAGGCGCACACGCCTTGGGGCGAAGTCCGCGTCAAGATCGGATACTTCAAAGGCAGGCCGACGGTCACGGCGCCGGAGTACGAAGACTGCCGGCGGTTGGCGGAAATGAATCGCGTGCCCGTGCGCGATGTCTTTCAGGCGGCACAGGCCGCCGTGTTTAGGGGAGAACTGCACACCCTCGGATGACGGCGTGCGACAGAGAGGAAGAGCCGAGCAATGTCGAACCGGGTTGCGGTATATCCTGGAAGTTTCGATCCGGCGACCTATGGCCATCTGGACCTGATTGAGCGCGCCTCCAAAATTTTCGACTCGCTGATTGTGGCAGTTGCAAAGAACTCGGAAAAGACTGGGCTATTCACCGTCGAAGAACGCATCGAGATGCTGTCGTCCATCACGAAGCATTTGCCCAATGTGAAGGTCACCTCGTTCGCGGGGTTGACGGCCGAGTTCGCGAAGCATTGCGAAGCGATTGCCCTCGTGCGTGGCCTCAGGGTGATCTCCGACTTCGAATACGAAATCACCATGGCAATCGCCAACCAGAAACTGAATCCGCAGATCGACACCGTTTGCCTCTTGCCAAGCGAACGCTTTCTGCTCCTCAGTTCGCGGATTGTCCGCGAAATTGCCCTCTTCGGCGGGCAACTCGGGGAGTTTGTCCCCCCCGAAGTGGAGCGGCGGTTGCAGAAGAAGCTGGAAGAACGAAACGCGAAGACCGAAGAGGTTTAGGGTCTCGGAACACGGACTCCAGCAGACGCACGCGAACCCAACAAAAACAGCAGAAAGAGCGGAAATCAGGGACTGACACAAGCGGAGCGAACGCAGTGAGCGCAGACGTGTCTGTCCCCGAATTTCGCGGACCCACACCCCGTAAATGCGCAAGTGCGCATATTCCTTCTATGCCTTGTGGGACGGGCATGTGTTACCCTCATTGATTCCTCAGGAGCCGGATTTCCGTGAGTCAGTTGGAACAGATAGACGATAGTGCTGAACCCCGTTGGGAAGGACTTTCCGAGGTCTCTCGGATGGCCGGCCCGATTATCCTCAGTTCCATCTCGTGGACCCTGATGCAATTCGTCGACACCCTCATGGTCAGTTGGCTCGGAGAAACGTCCCTAGCCGCCGTGGGTTCCGCCGGTTTGTGGTCCTACACGATGGGCACCTTCATCTTCGGAATCCTCGGATGCGTCTCCACCTTCGTTTCGCAAAGCCTCGGACGCGGCCGCCCGCAAGACTGCGCCAGCTATGTCTGGCAGGGCATCTACATATCGATTTTCGCCGGGGTCGCCGCGTTCGCGCTCTGGCCACTGTCGGAACCGCTCTTTCGCCTCATGCACCACTCCGAAGAAGTCACGCGCCTCGAAGTCCTCTACTTCAACGTGCGCCTCTTCGGCTACGGCTTCATCGCATGGCAGATCGCCCTATCCTCCTTCTTTCAGGCGGTGAACCGCCCCCAGATCCCCATGGTGATTGCCATCGTATGCAATGCCCTGAATGGCGCTCTGGACTACGTGCTCATCTTCGGCAAGTTCGGCTTCCCCCGCTGGGAAATTGCCGGCGCTGCCATCGCCACGGTGATTTCTCTCCTCCTGCAAGTGATCTTGCTGCAAGCAATCTTCATGAGCAAGCCCGTCGATAGCGTCTACGCTTCGCGCCGCAACTATCGAATCGACCTAGGCAAGATGCGCGAACTCCTGCGCATCGGCTGGGCCGCAGGCCTTCAGTTCTTCCTCGACGTCGCCAACTGGGGCATCTTCACCGGATTCATCGTCGGCTACTTCGGCGAAAAATCCCTCGCCGCCCACAATGCCGCCATCAGCCTCATGCACATGTCCTTCATGCCCGCAATCGGCCTGAACCAGGCAATTGCCCCCATCGTCGGACAATGGATCGGCCGCGGCCGCCCCGACCGCGCCAAAGCCCGAACCTACACGGCCATGCGCCTTGCCATCGTATACATGTTCATCATGGGACTCATATTCGCCGTCTTTGGCCACCACATCCTGCGCGACTTCTACAAACTCGACGCGGATGTCGTAGCCATCGGCCACACCCTGCTGCTCCTTGCGGCCCTCTTCCAAGGATTCGACGCCGTAAACATCACGGTCATGGGCGTGCTACGCGGCGCGGGCGACACCCGATGGATGGCAATCGTCATGGGCGTATGCGCCTATGTCGTCTTCCTGCCCGTCGCCGTCGTCCTCGCGTTCCCCCTCAAGCTCGCCGCCGTCGGCGCATGGATCGGAGCCACCATCTACATCATCGGCCTAAGCGGCCTCCTGCTCCGCCGCTGGCACAGCGAACGCTGGCGCGGCATAAAGATCTTCTCCTCCGACCTCACCGCGACCCACTGATCTCTGCTTGGATCGCGAGCACGTAGTTAGGGTACCGGCGCAGGAAATAGGGCATTGTGCTTTCTCTCCAAGGGACTGAGATGGCGAAATCCACGCGCGCGATGCAAAATTGTGTATGCTGTAATGGTCAGGAGGTACTCAGTGGTGCTAAAGCGACTATTCACGCCGCGCGAAAAGGCCACAGACGAACGCCTAGCGCCAATCTGCCAAACGTGGGGAGCACGCGTACACAGTAAGGTGCGCTTGGCAGATGTCGTTCCGATCGAAGGCAGCGGGATCTCCGACGAACTGTACCGATTCGCACTCCAATCTCACTTTGACTTTCTGGTCACCGATCACGAATCGATTCCTCTTTTTGCTGTTGAATTCGACGGGCACTCCCACAATTCCGTTGTACAGCGTCGCAGAGACCAGAAGAAGAATGAAATATGCAGGCACTTCGAAGTCCCACTACTCCGAATCAACTCCCGCTACCTTGGAACACGTTACGGCAGCATGGATCTTCTAGGTTGGTTTGTCCATACATGGTTCATAACCCGCAGAATGCTTGAAGCTCAAGAAGCTGGCTTGTTCCCTATTGACGAGCCTATCGATGCGACCTTCGTCTACACAATCCCAGGTGAATCGGGCAAATTCCCTCTTTGGCTGAGCAGCGATGTACAAGAAGTTGTCCGAAACCTCCATGCTTTAGGTAAATGCCATGATCCGGGGATTTCGTGCATTGTCGGGCAGGATGCCAACAACAATTACTTTGCTTTCGCTTACCT
>JBHEKO010000509.1:0-12165 GCA_041859475.1 Candidatus Hydrogenedentales bacterium | reverse complement strand
GTGTCGCGTTGGAAGTCAAGCCTCGTGCAACGAGGGGACGCGGCGCAGAGAGTTGACCTGGACATAACCGGCGCGAAGAGCCTGGAACTGATCGTCGGAGACGGCGGCAATGGCATCGGAGCCGACCATGCGGATTGGGCGGATGCTCGACTCTTGCGATAGAGGAGTAACGGCGTTGATACTGAAGATATGGCTTTGCAGGCTTAGGGCAGGCGCGCACCTTTTCTGCAGCGCCTATGCCTGTGCCTTCTGGTTCTCGCTCTGCGCATGCGCTGGGGAAACGTACGTTTTGCCGGTCAATGTCACGTCCGAGCTGCCATGCCCGAATGTGCCGATAGACCCCGACATCGACTTCACCGCGTTGATCGAGCGCACAGGTGTTTCAGCGGTCCTCGATCCGAATTCCATTGAAGTAGTCAACGCAGAAACCGGCGACCCAATACCGCACGCCCTTAGCGAAGAGTTCGCCCACGGCGACAAAGGCCGTGTCGAATGGGTCGCCGCCGATCCCTCATGGCGTTCGTTTGAGGTCCGCTTCAAGACCACGTCCTCCCGCCCACCTTTGATAGCCCCATCTCGAGTGCCGCTAATCGGCACGGGCGATTTGCTTCGGTACAACGCCGGGGCGCCTCGTCCTATCGTTTTGCCTTATTGCAGCGGGCTTACGGACTTGACCGGTGATGGGTTGGCCGATCTGGTGGGATGCTGGAACTACGCTTATCGGCCCGGCGAGCCGTGGGATGGAATCGTGTGCTATCCGCGCGTCCCGCCAGAGACAAGATTCCTGTTTGGAGAACTCGCCCACGTGCGCAGCAAAGAGAGTGCAGACTCCGATGCGGAGGTGATTAGCAGACGGTACATGTTTGCGGATTTCGAAGACGTAACCGGTGACGGACTTGTCGACTTTGCCTACCGGGCAAATGGTTCAAACACCGTCTCGTTCTACCTCAACACGGGACGGCGCGAGGCCGGGGGCCTGCCCGAATTTGTTCTCGGACTCCGATTCGACAGCCCTTCGGACGAGAAGGCGCAGAACTCCTTCCGATTGACCGACCTCGACAACGACGGGAAAATCGATGCGATCGCAGGTTCCTACTTCATCCCCAACGCAAGCGCCACGGGATGGCCGTTTGTTGCCGGGCCGCCGGTGTTGCTTGACGCAGGTGTCACGCCCGATTTTTGCGACGTGGACGGCGACGGCGCGAAGGACGCAGTTTGTCTTGTACCGGACGGCAGTGGCGATGTCCAATCGTACGTTGTGCGTTGGCGCAAGAACCTCGGAGGCGCCGCGCCGGCGTTTGGCGCAAACCAACTGATTCACGGGATCGACACGGGCCGCTCGGACTTCTTGTGCGCAACGACCATCGACGGTCAACCGGGACTTGTTGTGCTTCATGACGTGTACACCCGACTCACTCTTTTCGTGCGAGCCGCGCTTGCCGATGGCGGCTATGAATTCCGGTCAAGCGGAGATGCCCTCTCCAATTCCGCCGTCATGAGTCTGAGCGATCAAGCGTGGCCCTATGTTTGCGACTGGGAAGGAGATGGAGGCTCGGACCTGCTCATTGGCGGCGGATACGGTTGGCCGCGGATCGTCGCGGACCGCGGCGCGACCGCAGTGCCGCATTTCGGTGAGCCCGAATCGATATTATCGGAAGGCAAGACGATTCGCATCCTGCGCGATGCAATATTGGGCGGCTCGAACTGGCACAATATGGGGTATTCCTATCCGGCCTATGTGGACTGGGATTCCGACGGCTTGCCCGACCTCATGCTTCCAAACGAAACCAACCGGATTTTCTGGTGCAAAAACGTGGCTACGTGGTCTGAGCCTCGTTTTGGCCCGATGCTTCAAGTATTGTGTGAGGGCTACCCCGATTCCCCCGAACTGCGCGCCGAATCCGCCACGCTCGCGGGCGACAAGGACGTTCCGAACAGCCCCTATCCCTACCAGGAGAATCAGCCTTTCTTCTGGCGAACCGGCGCGGCATTCGGCGACTTCAACGGGGATGGCCTCATGGACCTGGCGACGCACGACGGCGCCGCGCGAAAGCTGACGCTATTTACACAATATCGCAGCGAATCCGGCGAGTTGCGATTGCGCAAAGACCGGGGTCTTGCCCTGTCCGACGGCAGACCCATTGATGACGCCATTGTCGAGCGCTCCGCTCACTGGACGGAATCATTCAAGTGCGTAGACTGGGACAAGGACGGTTTGCTCGACCTCATGTACAGCTTGTCCGGAGTGGAGAGCGGCAAGAGCAGCATTTACTTGCTTCGCAACTGCGGCACGAAATCGGACCCCGCGTTCGAGAATCCCAAACCGATGCGTTGTTTTGGCGAGCCGATCAATATCACCGCGCATGGGCCGCATCCTTATGTCGGGGATGTGGATGGAGATGGGCTTCCCGATATCCTTGCGTGCGTGGAATGGAGCGTCTACCCGTTCTATTCCTACGCGGCGTTGACGATGACGGAGCGGCCGAGTCTTGGGATTGGCGCCCTGCGCGTCGAGGGCAAGTAGGCTACGTTCCGAGAATGCCCGACTTCACGACGGGCGTCGGCCTTCCGAGCACGGCTTCGAGGTCGACGGCAGGCAATGAGGGCGTCAACGTAACGATACGCTTGGTCCCATCCGGATAGAGCAGAAACGTGTCCTCGGATTTCACGCCCGGCGCGGAGGGATTCCATGCGAAGGCGTGCCCGAATCCGATATCGATTCCCGCGATTTCCTTGACGCGCGACGCCCACAATTCGTCGAGCACGGGGAAAAGCTCATGCGGCGAACCTTTGCACGTGCGCCCCGCATAGCCCGTCGTTCCGCCTTGATGGTGGTTGTGCCATTCGGCGCTGGCAAATCCCATTTCCTTGTAGGACCGCTGGCAAATGGAGAAGATGTCTCCGAGCGTCTTGCCGGGTTCGCACGCCTCTTGAAGCAACGCGTCCACACCGCAGATGCGGTTGTGTCCATCGAGTATTTCCGGCGCGATATCGCCAACGCGTTTGAAGCGTGTGATGGAGACCGTAAGCCCTTCGCGAACGAATCCACCCACGACCATCACGTACGCGCGAACGCCATTCTCGGCAAGCGTATCGTTGATTAGCCTTGCCCTTGTCGGAAGAGGGTGCCGATACTTTCCGATGCGCGCGTCGGCTGCAACGAGGCATACGGGGACGTGGCATCGTCGTTTCGCGCCTTCGGATATGAGATGCGCCGCGATGTCCGCCTCGGTCATGCCCTCTTCGACGGCGTTCAGCGTTGCCGTCATGGCTTCGGCGGCAAGCCCGCCCAGCAGCCGGTACTTTTCAAGCTCAAGCGGCGTCAACAGGGCGCGCAGGTACGCGAGCTTGGCGTTGACGTTCACGCCTACGGAACCGTCGTCGGAGACAAACGCCCCGCTGTATTCCTTGTTGATGATCTGAGAGGCGCTTCCTTCAAACCAGAGGAACTTGTTTGCAGTGCAACCCAAGCCGTTTAGTTCCTCCGCCATAACGCGCGGCTCTTCGATGTTATTCGTGAGGAGAGTCACGTCGCCATTCTTGTTAACGAAGAGCGAACAAGCGCCCATGTCCGAGGCCGTGCCCACGTAGTTGCGCCGTCCTCCGGTCGCCATGGCGAAGTTGTCCATCCGCGAAAGAAGAATCCCGTCCAGATTGTGTTCGCAGAGAAAGGCTTGAAGAAGCGCGATGCGCACGCGCATCAATTCCTGATCCGTCATGATCCCGTATTCCTCACGCGCCGACGCGTTTGAGGGCGTTCAGTGTGCGCCACGCGCAGCGTTCCCACGTAAACTCGGTCGATCGTTTCTTACCATACTCGATATTGCCGGCTCGCTCCGACTTGTCCTCGGTCAAGGCACGCTTAATCGCACTCATGAGCGAACCGATGCTTTCGTGATTGTAATAGATGGCGCACGTGCTTGCGATTTCCGCGATCCCGCCGACTCGTGGCGCGATGATGCGGGCGCCTGCGCGCATTGCGCTCAACACGTTAATCGCGGCGCCCTCGTGGCACGAAGTGCAAATGTACGCGGTGCTGTGCTGGAGAAGCCCCGCCAGATTCGACGGAGGGCACGAAAGGACACGCAGCACGCGCGAACCCCAGTCCTCCGGTTCGTTCTCGATTTCGCGCCCGGTCACCACCAAGTAGTGCGACATCTCCGCCTCAAGGCGCTGGAATGCTTTGGCAAGCACCCCATTCAGATCTCGATGCCGCGTATCGCTTAAAGCGATCAGGAATGGCTCTTCCGCAATGGAGGGGTAAGACTTGTCGTAGGCGGGATTGGCTCCGGGCTGCGCGACTACAACCTTATTCATGGCAACGCCCAGCAGATTCAACAGTTGCTGCCGGATGTGCTCCGACGGGGCAATCACGACATTGAGGTGTGAACATATGCGCCGGGCTTCGCGCTGGATACTGAGACTCCGCCATTGACTCAAACGGCTGTTGCTGCCGAGGAAACCCACGTCGAAAACGATGGGCACCAGGAGTTGCGTTGGAACTTCGAGCGCAGTTTGAAGCGGACTAAAGACCAGTTCCGCTTGCGCAAGTTGGACCGCGCGCTCGATAGACTTCTCGGTAGGGCCCGATTCGGCGGCGGTGCCGGGGGCCGGACGTCCGACGAATATCCGCTCCCATCCATCGTAGGAATCGTGCGAGAGTTCGTCGGTCAGCAGTACAAAGCGCGTATCGGGCTGGACATGGCGCATCGCATCGACAAGGTTGCGCAAGAATACGTCTTCTTCGTCGTATCCGGGCGCAAATGAAGTGACGTTTACAGCCAGCCGCATGGAGTCCGTCCGGCTTCCGCCAAGTGACCGCAATTCCGCGGGCAAGTATCGCCGCGGACTATCCGCAATGTCGGCATCGTTTCGACGTTCCGGTTCACCTTGTTAATTCAGCACGACCCGCGAAATCCGGCAAAGACGCTCGCGATACCCATTCACGCAACGTTCGTAGTCAGGAAGCGCCTCGACCGGAAGCAGCAACGATTGTAGCAGAAAGGCACCGAAGGACTCGTCACTCAATAGGTCCAGCCTGAAAATCGCCGGGAATTGGCACGCCGAGTAAGGCGAGAATCGTAGGCGCGACATTCAGTAACGAGAGGCCGCGCATGACGCGTCCACAGCGCTCGGAGCGGTCGTCCAATAGCAGCAGTCCATCGTAATCGTGATTGGCGTCGTCGGGTCCGGTGTCGTTTTCGGATGTAAAGATGGAATCCATCCCGACCGTACCTACGGCGCGCCACGCCAGATCTCCGAAGTACACGAAGAGGTCGGGCGGGATACCTTTCACCGATCTGTAAAGCTCTTCCGGTTTGCAGACTCGTGTTCCGAGAGGGGGACCCTCCGGGCCGGGCATGGCCTCCAACTCATCCTTGAGACGCGAGCGAAGAGGTTCGTATTCGGCCAGCGGAACGATTCCCTGGGGTTCCCGTCCCGCCACGTTGATCATCAGCCGTGCGTAGTATCCGCCGGACGCCCAGGCGCGCGTGTTTCCCCAATCGATATCGCAGTCTTCGATCCGTGTGGGGTGGGGGACAGGCGTCCTCAGCTTCAGGTACCCGTGCTCGATAAGCCATTGGTTGATAGCCACGCCGCCTTGCATGGCCTGCGCGCCGTGGTCCGACACAACAAGGATGGCAGTCGATTCGTCCACCAGCGCGATGAGTTCGCCGACTCGTGCATCCAGCGCTTGGTAGTAGTCGCGAAATGCGCTTTCAAATGGGTTGCCGGGGACGTACTTGGGATGCTTGGGGTCGCAAAACTTCCAGAATCCGTGATGCAAGCGGTCGGGTCCCATATCCACCATCGCGAAGAAGTCCCATTCCTTCGATTGGATTAGGTGTCGCGCTACACGGAAGCGATTCTCCGTAAGCGCATGGATGCGCGCAAGGAGCGTCTTCTTCTCGTCGGTGCGGAAATCCGTTACGTCGAAGAGGTACTCGCCGGTAGTGCCCTCGATCTCATTCTTCAAGCTCTTGGGATAGGTGTAGTCGCACTGGGCATCGGGGGCTAGAAAATCCGATACCAGGCATCCGTCCAGCGGCTTCGGAGGATACGTTTGCGGAAGGCCCAACACAACGGACTTCTTGCCGTGACGGGACAATATGTCCCACACGCGAGGTTCCTCGATGCTGCTCGTATCGGCCGTTGTCATGGCTTCGTACGAGTAGTCCTTGCGATTGCGAAATCCATAGCATCCCAGGGTGCCGGGGTCTTTTCCGGACATCATGCAGGCCCACGCGGGCACGGTAATAGGCGGGTGGCAACTGGTCAACAGTCCCCACCCGCCACGTTTTTGAAGCCCTTGAAGGTTCGGCAATTCAAACGCGCCGGGACCGAACACGAACTGAGGAGTCGCGCTGTCGAGTCCTATCAGCAATACGCGTTTGACCGCCGGCTTACTCATTAGGCCACGCCTTGCGCCCACTTGATAAGCACTTTGGCGACTTCAGGGCGCGTGAATTCCACCGGCGGGATTTCGCCCGCCTTCAACATTTCGCGCACCTTGGTGCCGCTCAGGAAGACGTGATGTTCCTTGTCGTGGGGGCACGACTTGATGGATCCCATGTTGCCGCATGTCTTGCAGTGGAACGTGTGGTCGAAGAACAGCGGCGTGATGCCGATCTCCGCCGAGTCGAACTCCTGGAAGATATGGTGAGCGTCGTAGGTGCCGTAGTAATTGCCGACGCCCGCGTGATCGCGGCCGACGATGAAGTGCGTGCATCCGTAATTCTTGCGAACGATCGCGTGCATGACGGCTTCGCGCGGACCCGCATACCGCATGTTCACCGGCATAAGCGAAAGCATCGTGTGTGCTTTGGGATAGTAGTGGTCGATGATGGTCTTGTAGCACTCCATGCGCACGTTGCCGGGGATGTCGTCGCTCTTGGTCGTTCCCATAAGCGGATGAATCAAAAGTCCGTCGCAGACTTCCAGGGCGCACTTCGTGAGATATTCGTGGGCGCGGTGGATGGGGTTGCGCGTTTGGAACGCCACAATCCGCTTCCATCCATGATGTTCGAACGCCGCCCGTGTTTCCTTGGGCGTGAGATTGTAGTCCTGGAACTCGATGGTCCGCGCCTTGAGGACATCCAATTCGCCCGAAAGAAACACGTCGCCCAGTTGAAGCGTGTAGGCCACGCCGGGATGGGCCTCGTCGGTGGTGCGATACGTCTTCTCCGCTATTTCGCGATGGTCAACGTGGAACTTCTCGGCGAGGTGCAGAATGGCGACGATGTCGCCCTCGTCATCTTCAATTGCGACTTCGGCGCCGATTTCAAATTTACCCGCCTCCTCCGTGCTGACGGAGAGAAGAATGGGTATTGTCCAGGGGATGCCGGGGCGAAGGTGCATGGTGTCCAGCACCCCGCGGACTTCTGCTTCGTTCATGAATCCAGTGAGTGGGCTGAAAATACCCTTGGCGATGCAGTCGATATCGAAGGCCGCGTATGCGTCTACCTTGATACGAGGCAACTGCGCTGCCTTCTGCTTGGCGGCTTCGAGTGCCGAACCGGTCAAGAAACGATCTACCAATGTGCCGCCGTGCGGTGCCAATGACATGCTCTACCTCCGTGAAAAGAGTTGGGTGTCGAATAATCGTCAATCCTGTGAACAGAAAGCCCAGGCAGACGGATGAGAGCGGAGTCTAGCATCCTGTCTATGCAGGGCGCAAACGGGAGGGTTTCTTCGCCAAATGGCAGTCGCAATCGGAGACTACTCGATCCGCAAACTCATCTCGTCCATCGCGTTTGTGCCGGCGGCGCTGTTTTCGCCGAAGAACTGTTCGCCATGAGGCCCCATACCGGGTCCGAAGCGATGGCCTGGCCCGGAGCCTCCCGCGAAGGACAATACCAGCCCGAGGGCGACGACCAGCGCCAAGGCAGCCAAAGCCGTGGGGGAAGAGAGGTGTCCGAGCAGGGTCCGCCAGTTCAGGACCACGTGAAGCACGCCGGCCAGAAGGAAGAGCAGACCTATCCATTCGTGGATGCCTTTGATGGCGGGCAGGTGTACCCCCAGCAGCATCAGTGCGCCTGTGCCGGCGACGGCGATAAAACTGAAGGCGGTCAGCGGGCTGACCCATGATTTGCGGCAGATCGTGTTGAACATTGTGTGTTCCCCCTGGCGATGGCACTCCCCATTCCTGTTGCGTCCGGGAGTGTCTTGAGTGTCCTAAGCATTCCCGGAAGTCCTGTGACTCATAGGACTTGCTCGAATGATAGCTCCCGATTATGACAGTCGGATTGGCCCACGGATTACGATTCCGTAATCGGGCACTGCTCGGGACGCAAAAAGTTGTCGTGGAACGAGGAACAGAGAGGGTGTATACTGGTGTTCATTGGTCGTACATGCAAGGGAACGGCAAGACTCATCGAGTCGATGCGGCGTATGTAGGAAAGCACAATTCAGTCCATAGCATGGTGTCTTTCCAGGGGCGTACTCCTCCAATGTGCTGCACTTCCCCAAACTGGTTAAACCGGGAGCCCAGTCCTTCACTATGAGCATTAACGAAAGAGTCCTGGAGGCCGGCGAGTCGTTACAGACGCACTGGCGCGCCATCGTCGCGAAGTACCAGAGGCCGAGCAAGATGCGGAGCTCGTGGCAGCTCGTCAATTCTCTGGTTCCCTATGTCGCTTTGTGGGTGCTCATGTATCTGGCCCTCGACTATTCCGTCTTGTTGACCTTGGCCCTGTCGATACCGGCAGCCGGTTTCCTAGTGCGAATCTTCATCATTTCGCACGATTGCGGGCACGGCGCCTACTTCAAATCGCCGAGAGCCAACAACATCGTCGGCAGCATCACCGGGTTCCTCTGTTGGACGCCCTATTACTTCTGGAAACACGAGCACGCGCTGCACCATGCCAGCAATGGCAATCTGGACAAGCGCGGTCACGGCGACATCTGGACGATGACGGTGAAGGAGTATCTTGCCGCCCCCTGGCGCAAGCGGCTCATCTACCGGATCTACCGAAGCCCGCTCCTTCTATTCGGCGTAGGGAGTTTCTATCTATTCGTTGTCGAATACCGCATTCCTCCAAAGAAAGGGACCGCGCGAGATCGCCGCAGCGTGTGGCGTATGAATTTCGCTTTGGCAACCTTTGTCCTCATAATGACGCTCACCATCGGCTGGAAGGCATTCCTGCTGATTCAAGTCCCGGTCTTCTTCATCGCGGCTGCCGTGGGGACATGGCTGTTCTACGTGCAGCACCAATTTGAAGACGTCTATTGGGCCAAAGACGAGGAATGGGACTTTGTCGCCGGTTCTCTCCAAGGCAGTTCGTACTACCGCTTGCCCAAGGTTCTGCAGTGGTTCACGGGGAACATCGGATTCCACCATATTCACCATCTCAGCGCGAAGATCCCAAATTACTTCCTCGAAGAATGCCA
The DNA here is from genome assembly GCA_041859475.1 of Candidatus Hydrogenedentales bacterium. Lineage (GTDB taxonomy): Bacteria > Hydrogenedentota > Hydrogenedentia > Hydrogenedentales > SLHB01 > JAIBAQ01. Next base: position 2,775 of record JBHEKO010000509.1, on the reverse strand, counting down.
CCGTAACAACGCTATCTTTCAATAGGCGCCGCAGATTTCGTTGTGGTCCAGTTTGAAATGCCTCAACTACCGGCTGTGGGACGACGAATCGCGCAAGCTCCTCACGTTCAGGGACTTTAAGCGCATCATGCAATCGCGCGCTGCTTAATCCGCTCGATTTCAAGGATATCCATGACTTCTGCCTGTCAAGGATGTCCCTTGTCTTCCCCGCCATCGCCAGCTTTGTCTAACACACCGCCAAACGCCTATTGGGCCTTTCCGACTACCAATACTTCCCCTTGGCGGACGCCATGAGTGCCCACCTTACCCAAAATCCCGCTCCGCCTGTCATCCGAGTGACGCCCAAAAAGGCCAGATAGCTCGTTTTTTCGGCCTCATCCCCTCGTAACCCAGGCCCAAGCATTTTTCTGGGGCTGTCCTGGGGAACGAGGGTCTTGACAAATAAAACGCGTTGTGGAACAATCATGCAACCGGTTGTGTCAAGCGGTTGCGGGAAAGCGATTGCGGGAACCGATTGTATGGGCCAACTGGCCGGGCGAATGAGTAGGACCTCCACAAGGAGTATGCAGGGGTGGCCGGAAGAAGCATTACGATCCGGGATGTAGCTAAGCTGGCGGGGGTTACGGCGTCCACCGTCTCTCGTGTCCTCAACAACAAGATGACGACCATTCCCGTGACAATCGAGACCCAGCGTCGTGTCGTTGACGCAGCGAATCGACTTGGCTACCAGCCGAATCGGTTAGCCCGAAGTTTGGCCACGGCCAAGACGAATGTGATCGGCTTGTATTTCGCGGTGCCTGAGCCGGTGGGCACGTCCCTCCACAACGAGGCGACGTGGAGCGGTTTCGGCGCAATGATATCGGGCGTTCAGCGTGTCACACAGGAACGCGGCTACGAAGTTCACATCTTCAATCGTATCGAGCACGAATACGGTCATCCGACGCAGTTTCGTGACGTATGTCCCGATTTTGTCGACGGTCTCATCTATTTGGAGCCAAATCCGCGGTACGATTATTTTACGCGCTTGGCCGAGACGGGCCTTCCCCTGGTGACAATTGGCCCGACTCCCTTCTCCCCCCCGGGATACTCCGTGTGCGCCGACAACCGGCGCGAGATGCGTGACTTGGTCGCAAGTCTGTTGCGGAGGGGACATCGGCGGATTGGCTATCTTCTCGCCTTGGTGAACGACCCGCCGTTGGACTGTATCCAGCGCGCGGAAGGGTATCGGGGCGCCTTGGAAGAAGCGGGCATTGCGTTCGATCCCGCTCTCGTGAGCTTTGAACACGTCATCGACATTCCCATCCAGGAGCAAACACGCCGCATGCTCCATCTCCCAGTGCCGCCCACCGTATTCATCGTTGGACGCCCCGAGGTGGCTGCGGGGGTGTTGGCGGAACTTGATGCGGCCGAACTGCGGTATCCCGAAGACATCGAACTGCTGTTCATAGGCGACGACCCGGCTTTTCGCCACATGGCGCCCAGCGTAAGCGCCATGGGGCTTTGCTTCTTTGACTTGGGGCGCGCTGCAGCGCAGTTGGTCCTAGACATCATTGACGGTTATGAAAAGACCGCTCGAAAGGTCACGGTGCCGTGGGAGTACATGCGGCGCCAATCCTGTGACTTGAGCGGTGGTGTTTTTGGGGGGGCAGCCACCGGAAGGCCGCGCACACAAAGGCGGGGTGCGACATCCCGCAGAAGCGAAAGGAGGTGAGCTGGCATTCTTGTCTTATGGAGGGAACGAGACCGACGGAAGAGTCTCGACAAGCCCTTAATTGAAGGCGCTACGGAATCGTGGATGCGACGTTCGATAAGTCATAGGATCTCCAGGTGGGCGAGTTCGTTGGCCAAGTCGGACGGGGGGGATGGCGGAGATGGTGGGAAGTGGCTCTGGCAAGATGAGAAAACTGCCGTAACGTCATTCTTTACAGTCACTTTAAGATGTACTCAGCAATTTAAAACATTGAATTAGGAGAGAGAATCATGAGACGCAGATCAGGCTTCACCCTCATAGAATTGCTCGTGGTTATCGCTATCATCGGTATCCTCGCCGCGATTCTGCTCCCTGCGCTGGCACGTGCGCGCGAAGCCGCGCGACGAGCCTCGTGCCAAAACAATCTCAAGCAGTGGGGCCTCGTACTGAAGATGTTTTCATCCGAATCCAAAGGGAATATCTACCCGTCTCGGGCGTATCGAGTCGGGGGAGTGAACACAAGCTGGTGGGCGAGTGGAACTGCACCGCTGGTGCCTGGCTTCGACTCAGGCGCCTATTTTACAGGCAATCCGCGTAGTGGATGGACCTCCAACGCCGAGGGCGAGGGAAGCTACGACACCATCGAGATGGAAGTGATCGAGTCTGTCGGACTTTGTACTTGACAGTTTGAAGATAGTTTTGGACATAAGGTGCATGAGCACACGATTCGTACCGATAGAGCGAGACACGCCGTTATTGTTCCCGTTAGATTTGCGTGATTGGGTCGAGCCGGACGATCCGGTGCACTTTGTCATCTCGTTGGTGAATCTGATGCCGAGCGGCGCGTTCAAGATCAATGAGCGAGGCAGTGGTTCGCGTCAGTATCCGCCTTCGATGATGTTGGCGTTGCTTATCTACTGCTATTCGGAAGGGATTTTCTCAAGTCGGGCCATCGAGAAAGCGACCTTTCGCCATGTGAGTGTCCGCTATTTGACGGCGGATACCCACCCCGATCACGACACGATAGCGTCGTTTCGGTCTACGAATCGCGAGGCCATCACGCGATGTTTTGTCCACGCTTTGGT
>JBHEKO010000344.1:0-2661 GCA_041859475.1 Candidatus Hydrogenedentales bacterium | reverse complement strand
TGTTCGCGTGCTTGCAACGTGAGCACAAACCCGCGCCGGCCTTGCGCGTCTTCCGTGGCCGCAGCGATTCGCCCCGGCATCTTGCGAACATGCTCTTTGCGCGTCGCGAGAATGCCCAGCCACGGTCCGCCGAATCCAAGGGGAACGCCCAAGGATTGGCCTTCGGCCACGGCGATATCGACCCCCATTTCGGCGGGGGTCCTCGCGAGACCCAACGAGATGGGGTAGAACGACATCACCAGCAACGCCCCCGCAGCGTGGCAGCGCTCCGACAGACTCGTGTAATTTTCGACCGAACCAAGGAAAGAGGGATTCTGCACGATCACGCAGGCGGCGCCGGTTGGGTCGTCGCCCGTCGTGAATTCGATGCCCAGATTGGCCGCATGCGTTTCCAGCATGCGGCGATAGATGGGACTCAACGAGCGGTGGCAGGCTACGCGCCGCCGGCCCGTAACGCGGACGGCCATCGTCGCGGCTTCGAATACCGCCGTGCCCCCGTCGTACAACGATGCGTTCGCGAAGTCCAGCCCCGTGAGCCTGCAAATCGCGGACTGGTACTCATAGATGCTCTGCAAGGTTCCCTGGGCGCATTCGGGCTGATACGGCGTGTACGCCGTGTAGAACTCCGCCCGCGACGTCAAGGCGTCGACCGCGGCGGGAATGAAATGGTCGTACGCGCCGCCTCCGGCGAAGCAGACGAGACTCGAAGCATTTTTTGCGGCCATGCCGGCCATCAAGTCGCGGACGGCCATCTCGGAAAGCCCGTGGGGAATGTCCCACGATTTCGCCTGGAGTTCGGGCGTGACAGCCGCGAACAACTCATCGATGGAATTCAACCCGATGACGTCAAGCATCTCCTTGCGTTCATCGGCGGTGGTGGGAACCCAAGTCATACTTACTCCTTGTACTGCGCACGGCAATTACCATTGCAGACCGGTTACAGACGACTCCTGCTGTCGAATCGCTAGTGACTCACCGAAGCAAACGCTTCGTACGCCTTGGCGTCCATCAACCCATCAAGCTGGGACGCATCCACGTTCTCCAATTTGAAGAACCAGCCTTCCTCGTGCGGACTCTGATTGACGAGTTCCGGGGCCGAATCCAGGGCCTTGTTTACCTCGCAGACGCGCCCGCCCACGGGGGCAAAGACGTCGCTGGCCGCCTTCACGGATTCCACCGCCGCGGCGGTGGCGCCTTGCTCCACGGTCTTGCCGGTGTTCGGCAATTCCACGTAGGTGACGTCGCCCAGTTGCTCTGCGGCAAACGACGTAATGCCCACGACGTAGACGCCGTTCTCGGCCCGGACCCATTCGTGATCTCGTGTGTACTTCGCGTTCTCAGGGTACATGTCTCGTACTCCAATCCCGTGCTATTTTCTGCATGTTCCTTGACGATAAAAAGGCAATTCGGCCGTTTCGACAGGAAGCCCCTTTGGCCCGGCCGTTAACGCACATCCGGCAGCGGTATGCGCCGGGTTAAGATACGCCAATCCAATTCCATACCCGACGCTCGGCCCGAACGTTCCGCTCGTTACCACGCCCACGCGCGCATCGCCGTCGAAAACCTCAAACTCATGCCGGGGCGCTCTGCGGTCCGGCGTGCGAATGGCCGTCAAGCGGTCGTACCCGCCCGCATTCTTCTGGGCTTCGAGCGTCGCCTTGCCCACAAACTCCGTGTTCCACGCGATGAACGGCTCCAGCGACGCTTCAAGCGGCGTACGCGATTCGTCGAAATCTTGCCCCGATAGCGAATACCCCATCTCGGTCCGTAGCGTGTCGCGCGCTCCCAGGCCCGCGGGCTCTACGCCGTCGTATGCCGTGAGGGCGCGCCAAAGCGCCACGGCAATTCCCTCGGGCACAAAGAGCTCAAACCCGATTTCGCCGGTGTAGCCCGTGCGGGAAAGGACGATCTCCGTTCCCTTCCACTGCACGCGGCGCGCCTCGAAATACTTCAGGGAGGCTGCCTCCGGGAGTTCCCGAACCAACACGTCCCGCGCGGTTGGGCCTTGAATGTCTATCTTGGCCGTCGCGGAGGAAATGTCGCTGCACCCCGAGTGGGCGGTGCATATCCGTTCGGATACGGCATCCAGGGGACCGGCGTTGGTTACGACGAACAACTCCTCTTCCCCGAGCCGGACGGTGATGATGTCGTCGATGATGCCGCCGTTGTCGTTGAGCATGACCCCGTAGCGGCCGCGTCCCACGCGCAGCGCATCAACGTCGGAACAGATGAGTTGGCCGTACGCGCGAATCGCCTCCGCGCCCTTCACCAGGAATTCGCCCATGTGCGAGCAATCGAACAACGCCGCTTTTGTGCGGGTGTGCGCGTGCTCCTGAACGATTCCCGCAAATTGCACGGGCAATGCCCAGCCATGGAAATCGACGACCTTGCCCCCCAAGGCGAGGTGCTCGTCATAAAGGGGAGTCCGTTGCATGTCATGCCTCCGCCCGCGCGGCCCAAGTCCCAAACGGGACCCATCGCCCGCGGTCTTACCCGCAGCGTTTCTACTTTTGCAGCAATCGACGGATGTGCGCAGCACACACAAAAACCGTCGAGCCCAGGCGAGCGGCATGAACACGAGCCCGCCGCTTCCCCGTGGTAACACCCACGTCGAGTCGCCAGTCACGGCGAGCTGAATTGGCATACTTTGCCACCGAAGCC
>JBHEKO010000761.1:0-5297 GCA_041859475.1 Candidatus Hydrogenedentales bacterium | reverse complement strand
ACGCGTGGGGCGTGGGCACGCACCTCATCACCTCCAACGACTGCCCCTCGCTCAACGGCGTCTATAAACTCGTATCGGTTCGCGAAAACGGCGCGTGGATTCCCCGCATCAAGATTTCCTCCAATCTCATGAAGGCCACCGATCCGTGCCGCAAGAATCTCGTCCGCTACAGCGACGATCAAGGCTGCCCGCTCGGCGATGTCCTCTACGACTTCGACGAAACGTGGCCGGAGAACGGCGCCATCGTGGGACGCCACCGCCGCCTGCCTCACAACGAGGCCCGGTTGCGCGGGGCCGCGCGCGCGGAATCGCTATTGGAGACCGTGTTCGACAAAGGCCGTATCGTCAAGGAAACCCCGCCGATCCAACAGATTCGTGAGCGCGCCTTGAGCCACATCGCGGCCTTGCCCGAAGAGTACAAACGCCTCCGCAATCCCGAAATCTATCGCGTCATCCTCTCGGAAAAGGTGGGCGTATTGAAGGACGATCTCTTGAAAGGTCCAGACATCGAGTAGATCGCTAGTGGATCTTATCGGTTGATTTTGTGAGTTGTATCGCTGGCTTCTGGTTGTGTGAGTTGTATCGCTGGCTTCCAGCCGGCTCTTAGCCTAACAACGGGACTGCGCAACTCTCAATTTCCATTGAAACGAACTACTTGCGGTGGACGCGATATCTGTACCATAGTCTGATATCCTGTAAAAACGTAGTCCGGCACTGGGCGGATTTCGAGGAGTAAGAACGTGCGTCTCATTCGTATTGGCGTCGCAGCGGTTTCGGTAAAGGTCGGCGATTTCGCCGGCAACACCGAACGCCTGCGCGCCGTCATCGAAGAATCCAAACGGCAAGGAATCCATCTGCTCGTCACGCCGGAATTGTGCATCTCCGGCTACAGCCTGGAAGACCGCATCTGGTGGCCCGACATCACCCGCCGCAGTTGGCAGTCCCTCCAGGAACTCGCGCAGGCTTGCACCGGCATCAGCGTCTTCCTGGGACTCCCCGTGCGCATCGACTCCTTCATGTACAACGCCGCCGCCCTCATTCACGACGGTCGCGCCCTCGGCCTGATCTTCAAAAAGTACCTGCCCACCTATAGCATCTTCTACGAAGGCCGCAATTGGACCGCTTGGACCCACGGCGTCACGGAAGTGAATGGCGTGCCCGCGGGCGACCTCGTGTTCAAACTACCCTTCGGCAGAGTGAGCGCGGAGATCTGCGAAGACCTCTGGGCCACGAATTCGCCGGCCTACGCGCGCGTTCGCGCGGGCGCGGAAATCATCTGCAACCCAAGCGCCTCGCCCTTCACGCCGCTCAAGAACGAGCAACGCCGCCGCCTCATCCTCGGAGCCGCAAGCAACCTCGCCTGCGTCTACGCCTACGCCAACGTACTCGGATGCGACAACAGCCGCCTCGTTTTCGATGGCGGCGGATTCGTCGCAACCCCCGAAGGCGTCGTCGCCGAAGGCGATATCCTCTCCACGCGCTATTGGACCCTCACCTCCGCCATCGTCGATCTCGACGACGTCGCCCGCGTGCGATCCGAAAACACCACGTGGCGTCAGGAAGCCGCGCGCCGCGAAGACGCCCCCTCCTCGACGCGCATGGTCGAGGCCCCGCGTAGCGAGTTTCGCCCAGCGTCCATGCCCGAGTACGTGGCGCAAATGCCCACAAGCTTCTTCCTGCCGGATACGGCGCGCGTCGTCAATCACGCGGACCGGTTTCTCGATGAACTCTTCGACGCCCTCGTGCTGGGCCTCCGCGACTACTTCGAAAAAGTCGGCGCCTTCGACCGCTTCCTGGTCGCGCTGTCCGGCGGCCGCGACAGCGCCCTGTGCCTGTTGATTGCCGTGCATGCCGCGAAAGCGCTCAAGGAAGGCCGCGATGCAAAACGCTACGCCGAACGCGTCGCGACCGTCTATCTCCCCAACGTGGCGTTCAGCAGCAAGGCCACCGAAGACGCCGCCCGCGCCGTCGCCGAAGAACTCGGCGTCCCGTTCAAAGTCGTCTCCATCGGCGAGGAAACCGGGATCGCGCTCGCAAAAGCCGCCGAACTCATGGACGGCGAAGAACACGTGACGCCCCTCGCAAAACAAAACCTCCAAGCGCGCGTCCGCGGCAACATGATGCTCAATTGGGCAAACAGCGCCAAAGGGCTGCTGCTCGTCACGTCGAACCTCAGCGAAGCCGCCGTCGGATACACAACCACCGGCGGAGACAATCAAGGCGGCTACTCGCCCATCGCCAACGTCCCGAAGACCCTCGTCTCGACGTTGATCGAACACATCGCGAAACGCGACAACCTGATATCGCTACAAAAGGTCCTCGCCATTCCACCCAGCGCGGAACTTGCCCCCAACCAAAAAGACGAAGCCGACCTGATGCCCTACGTCATCCTCGACGACCTGCTCTATCTGTTCGCGCGCCGGCGTATGTCCCTCAGCGATTGCTGGCGCGTGCTTGTCCATAGACGTATCGAACACGACACCGAACAATTGCGCACCTGGACCGCCAATTTCGGAAGGCTCTTCGCCTACAACCAGTGGAAACGCGAGCAACTTCCAGTCACCATGAAAGTGCTCGACCTCGATCTCGACCCGAAGACCGGCTTCCGGTTCCCCGTTACCCAAAGCATCCAAGACGAACTGGACGAACTCGCAAAAGCCGAAGTGTAACGCTGGCTTTAGCCAGCCTCTTAATTGTAACGCCGGCTTCCAGCCGGCCTCTTGATATACTGCCGGCTTTAGCCGGCCTCTTGATTGTACCGCTGGCTTCCAGCCGGCATCGTAACCGAAACGCAACAACGGACACGCGAGGCCGAAGTACTGGCCCACTTGGACACACCCCAAAGGAAGGAGCCCAAGTCATGATTCACCTGCCAACCATCGAGTCCCTCAGGAAATCCCGCGACACGGTTCTCGAATGCTTCGACGCCACCGAAGCGGACCTCTCCAAAACCTATGCGCCCGGTTCATGGACCACCCGCCAGATACTCATCCATCTCGCCGACGTCGAATTCGTCTACCTGTGGCGCATGTGCCGCGCGTCCGCCGAACCGGGAAGCGGCGTGGAAGGGTTCGATCAAGACAAATGGGCCGCTGCCCTTCACTACGGTGCGCGATCCATCGGCCTCGCCGAAGCCCTCTTCACAGCCGCCCGCGACCGCGTCATCGAACTCCTCGCTTCCACCGATGAATCCGGCCTCGGCCTGGAAGTCATCCATTCCGAAGCCGGCCCCATGACGCTCGCGAAAGTCGCCCATGTGCTCGACCTGCACACCTGGCATCACCTCGAACAAATCGAAGCGGCCATCGCAGGCAAAGTCTGGACGCCCCAAAAATAGGCAGGCCCCGTAATGAATCCCGCGCCACACCCGTAGTATGATCGGACCCTGGAAGAAAAGGAGACGAACGTTATGCTAAGCCTTCTGTCCTCGATCATCTTTCTGATTCTGTACACCCTGTCGCCCCTGCTCATCGCGCTCGCACCCTAGCGCCGCGAGCTATCCCTCTTTGCTCCATGGCTGCGCCTCGGGCCATCAAGCCCGACCCGCGGCCATGGAGTCTTTCTTTTGCAGCCCTTTCCTCCTCGACTTTCCCTGATCCCTATGCCCTGGCGCATTTTCACTTCTGATGCATGCGCGTCAATTTATCTTCTCTGCCCAGTGAAAATGCGCTCAACAGAGTGCCCTAGGTATGAAAAGCCAAAATGCCCTATAATGCCTCGGGTCGTCAACGCGGGTTCCGATGGGGAGAGTCAGACCATGCAACTGCTCGATTGGCTGATGATTGCGGGCTACTTCACACTGCTTTTTGGCTTGGCCTGGTGGGTCATCAGCAAAAGCAAAAACACTACCGACGACTACTTTCTCGCAGGCCGCAACCTCGGATGGTTTGTGGTCGGCGCGTCCATCTTTGCATCCAACATCGGTTCCGAGCACCTCGTAGGCCTCGCGGGAGCCGGCGCCACCGACGGCGTCGCGCTCGCCCACTACGAACTCCACGCATGGTGCCTGCTCGTGCTCGGCTGGATCTTCGTCCCCTTCTACATGCGCTCGCATGTCTACACCATGCCCGAATTCCTCGAACGCCGCTTCAACCCCACCAGCCGTTGGATCCTCTCGCTCATTTCGCTCGTAGCCTACATACTCACCAAAATGGCCGTCGGCATCTTCGCGGGCGGTATCGTATTCAGCGTGCTCATTCCCGAGATGCGCCTTGGCCCCCTCGATAGTTTCTGGATCGGTTCCATTCTCGTCATCGTGCTCACCGGCCTCTATACCGTCCTGGGCGGAATGCGCGCCGTCGCCTACACCGAGGCCCTCCAAACCGTTATCCTCGTGCTCGGCTCCGCCTTGGTCACCTTCTTCGGACTCAAGGCCCTTGGCGGCTGGGGCGAGCTCCACCGCATCGCCGGAACGGAAATGTTCAACCTCTGGAAACCCCTCGTGCCCGCGGGCATCGAAGGCACCTGGGCCCCCGTGAAAGAATCCGGCCGCATGGCCTGGTACTTCAACGACAACTACCCCTGGCTCAGCATGCTCTTCTGCGCGCCGATCATCGGCTTGTGGTACTGGTGTACCGACCAATACATCGTGCAACGCACCTTGGGCGCCCCCAGCGAACGCGAAGCCCGGCGCGGCACCATCTGGGCCGCCTTCCTGAAGCTGCTCCCCGTCTTCATCTTCATCATCCCCGGCATGATCGCCTTCGCGCTTGCCGCCAGCGGCAAATCCCCCGGCATGCGCTTGGCCATCTTCGAAGGCGACCAGCTCAACCGCGACGCCGCCCAACAGGCCTTCCCCATGCTCGTCAAAGAAGTGCTGCCCGTCGGCATTCGCGGCATCGTCGTCGCCGGATTGCTCGCCGCTCTCATGAGCTCGCTCGCGGGCGCATTCAACGCCTCCGCCACCCTGTTCACCATGGACTTCTACTCGCGCATGCACAAAGGCGTTTCCGAAAAGCAGCTCGTGTGGATTGGCCGCATCGCCACCGTCGTCATGGTCATCATCGGCCTCATGTGGATTTCCGTTATCCGCGGCGGACGCGGCCTCTACGACTACCTGCAAGGCGTCCAGGCTTACCTCGCCCCGCCCATCTTCGTCGTGTTCTTCCTGGGCCTATTCCACAAACGTCTGAACGGCCCCGGTTGCGTCGCCACGCTCATCATCGGTTTCCTGCTCGGACTCTTCCGCCTCGCCGTGGACACGCCCGTAAAACTGAAACTCGCAGGCTTCGAGCATGGCTATCCCGAGGGGTCCTTCCTCTGGATCGTCAACAACATGTTCTTCCAATACTACAGCC
>JBHEKO010000500.1:0-7739 GCA_041859475.1 Candidatus Hydrogenedentales bacterium | reverse complement strand
TCGAAATATTGCAGCCGCACGTTCGCGCGGTCCGCGACGACGATCTCCGGTTTCGCGCCGCGCGTGTCGATCCAGATCCCGTGCGGGCAATTCATCTGACCCGGCTCGGAACCCTTGCCGCCCCACGTGCGAACGTACTCCGCATTCTTGGTGTATTGATGCACATAGCTCAGGCCATATCCGTCGGCCACATAAAAATCGCCGTTCGCCGCAATCGCGATGTTCGTGGGGACGTACTGGTCCTCCTTCTCGTAGACCTTCGAATCCATCGGGCATTTGATCTCCCACACGACCTTGCCCGCGAGCGTCGTCTTCACACACCGGTGCTGGCCCGTGAGCGCGAGGTACAGGAACTCCTCGCCCCCTTCCTTGCTCAACTGCAGCCCGTGCGCGCCCGATGCGTACTCTTCGCCCCACGCCGTGATGTACTTCCCGTCGCCGTCGAACACCACCATCGAGTGCCCCGACGGGCTCTGGTTGTGCACGTAGATGCGCCCCTGCGAATCCTCGCACACGCCGTGCGTGTTCCCGAACTTCACGTTGTCCGGCAACGCGCCCCAATTCTCAACCAGTTCATAGGTGTGCGCACCCGCGCCCATCCTCGCTGCCTTCACAGTGTTCTCCTTATCGTCGGCCAAGACGATTGCCGGCCCAACCGCCGCCGCAACCGCCCCCGCACCCAAACCTTTCAACATCGTCCGGCGCGACACACCGCGCCCGCCGCGCACACCGTGCCCGTCATTGGTCATGACCGTTCACCTCGTTCGTATGTAAGTCACCAGGAATTGGACTTATGGGACGCGTAGTTTACGGGGCGGGGATGGAAGGGTGCAAGCGCGGGAGAATCTCCCAAATGCCGCAAGAATAGAAGTGGCGGAGAGGGGGGGATTCGAACCCCCGGTACCGCAAGCGATACAACGGCTTTCGAGGCCGCCGCCTTCAACCACTCGGCCACCTCTCCGCGGATTGACAAGAACATCGTGCGGCAGGGCCGCACGCTATGGCGTTGCGCGCCGCATTCCATGCGAATGCGCAACGAAAGATACTAGCAAAAGCAGGCCGTCCGAGTCGAACTTTTGTCGTTGGCGCGCGGGGAGGGCGTGACGGGAAGGAGACAATGGCTGGATCTCCAACCGCGCCATAGGACCCATAAGCCCTTGGGCACGCATCGGTTCCATCCGACGCGACTGTTCGCTTGTGCCTCGCGCGTTGCGATTGGAGTAGAATCCGATTCCTATGCCACGAGAAACGCCAACCAGAAGCTCCGCCCTGCGCAGCCTCGGTCTTGCGACCGCGCTGGTTGTGATGACGGTACTCGCATTCCAGGGACTTCGACACAACGCGTTCGTCAATTTCGATGACCCCGCTTTGATCACGCAAAACCTCCACGTCCGCGCCGGCCTGGGGTGGAGCGGCGTCCAGTGGGCGTTCACCACGGACTACTTTGCGATTTGGCATCCCCTGACATGGCTCTCCCTCATGGCGGACGCGTCGCTGTTTGGATTGAACCCTGCGGGCCACCACCTCATGACTCTCCTTATACACGTGCTCAACACTTTGCTCGTTTTCGCGGCGCTCCAACGCATGACGGGAGCGGCGTGGCGCAGCGCCATGGTTGCCGCACTGTTCGCCATCCATCCGTTGCACGTCGAATCCGTAGCGTGGGCAGCCGAACGAAAGGACGTGCTGTACACGCTGTTCTGGTTTGCAGCGATTCTCGCGTACAGCCGGTACACGGATCGCCCCACGATCGCCCGGTATTCGCTCGTGCTGATGATGGCGGCCTGTTCGCTGATGTCGAAACCCATGGCCGTCACATTGCCGTGCGTGTTACTCCTGCTGGATTACTGGCCGCTGGGGCGCTTTGAACGCGACACGTCCGGGGATACGGCCCCCCGACGGAGGCTGCTCCTCCTCGTTGGCGAAAAGGTCCCCCTGTTCGCGATGAGCATGGCGTGCTCCATCATCACCTACATCGTCAGCAAGGACCAGGGGGCATCCAAAACCCTCGAACAGTATCCACTTTGGGTTCGCGCAGAGAATGTCCTCTTATCCTATGTCGCTTACCTCGGCAAAATGTTCTGGCCCGTAGATTTGGCTGTGCACTATCCGTTCGCGTCCTCGGAATTGACGCCTGCAACCGCCATGGCAGTCGCTGCCGTGCTCGCGGTCATCACGGCGCTGGCCGTGTACTTCATGCGGTCGCGTCCTTACGTGTTCGTCGGGTGGCTGTGGTATGTGGGCGCACTGGTGCCCGCCATCGGCATTGTCCAGGTGGGCCATCGCGCAATGGCGGACCGCTTCACCTATGTGCCGTTGGCCGGGGTATTCCTTGCGCTGGTGTGGTTGCTGGCGGATTGCGCACGAGAGAGACCCCGGGTGCGCGCAGCGATGAGCGTGAGCGCGCTCGTTCTGCTCGCTCTGCTTTCGGTGCGGACGGCTGACCAGGTTTCCGTGTGGCGGGATAGCCGCACCTTGTTCACGCAGGCCGTGCGCGTCTCGCCGCAGAGCGTAGTGGCATTGAATAACCTTGGCTTGGCCTTGATGGAGGCAGGGGACTTGACCGGTGCGCAAGCGAACTTTGAGGCAGCCATCAAGGTAAGCTCCGAGGGGGCGATTGCAGTCATAAACCTCGGCATCGTTAAAGGTCTGCAGGGCGACATGCCCGGTGCGGTCGAGGAGTTGAAGCGCGCAGTCCGGATTTCACCAAACGATGCAAATGCGCACTTCAATCTTGCCCTGGCCTTGGAGGGCATGGGCAACCGGGTGGAAGCGGCACAGCACTTTGCCGAAACACTGCGGCTGCGGCCTTCATTCAGTGAAGCACAGGATCGCTTGTCGGCGCTGAAGGCCCAATAAGCCCGACGCCCTTCAATTCGCGAGGTCTACCCTCATGGAGGAGAAGCAGGCGTTTCCTTCTGCATAACCTGCGGTCCCAGAACCGGTTCCAGAAATGCTTCAATCTTCGGCAGGCTGGACTTCTTTGAGACGGCGGTGTCGTAGTGATCGCCGCGCGTTTCAATCATCGTCTTGGGCTCCATGGCGCGTTCGAAGAGTCCGCGCCCATGGCGAATAGGATACTGCGCGTCGTCTACGCTGTGGATAATGAGGATCGGCGCCTGCACCTTGCCGATCTTGTCCTTGTTGGCAAACCGATACCGCATGAACAGGCCCCACGGAAACCACGAGACCCCGTCATGGGCGGACTCGGGCAGCGAAAGGTACGTACTCTCCAGTACGAGCGCGGCGGGCTTCACCTTCGCCGCAAGGTCGCACGCTGTGCCTCCGCCGAAGGAATTGCCCCAAATGACGATGTCGCCTGGCGGCACGTGGCGCGTTTCGACCAACCAGTCCCACATCGCGCGGGCATCCGCGTAGCAACGCGATTCCGACGGCCCCCCGGTGCTCTTGCCCGAGCCGCCGCAGTCGAAAATAAGCGACGAACAACCCAGTGAACGGAAGAGGCCGGTAGCCCCCAGATGTGTGGCGATGTTTCCGCCGCTGCCATGACTAAATAACACTACGCCGCGCGCATTCTCGACGGGTAAGTACCAGCCGTGGGTGGTGTCGCTTCCCACGGACACGTTCACGTCTTCAAAGTCCCAACCTTTGGCTTGCGGGTCAGACGAAAGCCCGCGCTCACCCTGAAAGAGGAGGCTTGTTTGCGCAAAGAAGAACACTGCGTAGAAACCGGCGAAAGCAATCGCCAACAATAGCAGCGTGCGCCGCACGATAGGCCGTAGCCGTTTCACGTCGAGCACGGTGACTCCCTTTTTATGGAAGTGACGGCTCTCTCTTTTCGCCGCAGGATTGCCGTCCCTTACTGGCTCAGGTTTTCGCCGCCGAGGTCCCGTTCGCGGTCGCGGCGAGGCGTGCCCTCGTCGATGGTGTTGCCAAGCCAGCCTTTACGCCAGAAGAACCACAACTGCACGCCGGCAATTGCGGCCATGAGCCCAATCACAAAAGGATATCCGAAGGCCCATTCCAGCTCGGGCATGTTCCACGGCGATTTCTCCGTGTGAAAGTTCATGCCGTAGATACTGGCGATGAAGGTCATGGGGATAAAGATGGTGGAGATGACCGTCAATACGCGCATGACCTCGTTCAGCTTGGCGCTCAGCGACGACAAATACACGTCCATGAGATCGGACACGATTTCGCGGTACGCCTCGACCAAGTCGAGGATCTGAATCGTGTGGTCGTAGCAATCGCGCAGGTAGACCCGCGTCTCGTTCGTGAAGCTCCCGCTGCGGTCGCGAAGGATTGCGTTGATGGCTTCGCGCAACGGCCAAATCGCACGGCGTAGCATGAGCAGGTCGCGCCGTACGCGGTGAATGTCGTTGACAAGGCCCCTGGCGGGCGATTCGAGAACCTCGTCTTCGAGGTCTTCGAGTTGGTCGCCGTACAATTCGATGATGGGGAAATAGGCGTCCACCAGCGCGTCGATAAGACAGTACGCCAAGAAGTCCGCGCCTTCACATCGAATGCGCCCAAGCCCCTTTCGGATACGCTCGCGAACAGGGCGGAAACAATCCCCCCCAGGCCGTTCCTGAAAGGTGAGAATGTAGTTTTCGCCCATGAACATCGAGAGCTGCTCCGTCTCGATGCCTTCGCTCTGGTAGACCATGCGCGCGACGAAGAAGAGTTGCTCGTCGTATTGCTCCACCTTGGGACGCTGGTGGACGTTCACGACGTCTTCCAGGGCGAGCCGGTGCAGCTCGAACATGGTGCCCAATTGCTGAAGGACTACCTTATCGCCAAGGCCGTCGACGTTGATCCAGGTAATCGGCCATTTCTGCAGGAATTCGGGAATGCAGTAAGGCCCCTCTACCTGCTCTTCGACGAAACCTTTGGGTCCGTAGGAAAGCACCGTAATCGCGGGAGCCGGCGCGTCGGGATCGACAACGATCGTCCCCGGCGATTCGCCGGGCGCCGTACGCCGTCGAAAAGTGATCACGGCCGTTCCTCCCAGAATTCCCTTGCGAACGTCCAATCAGGACATACTTCGTCGATACCTTAGCAGAGTAGTCCGCGCCAATTCACCTGAATTCGGTCTAGCACCAAAAAGAGGACCGGCCGCCACTCCCTGCACTTGGGGAGCTGCGACCGGTCCAAAAGCGTATACGTCAGATCGGAAGCGCGAGGCTTCTGCGCGCCCTACAGCGAAGCCGCCAGATCCGCAATCTCGGCCCATGCGCGGCAGATCGGGAACTCGCCGGGGTAACGCATGAAGCTCACATGGCCGTCCATATACAGCACATTGCCGCCGCCGGGGATGTGGTTGAATCCGCTGACTGCCACGTCGCCGGAAACCTGATCCCACATGATCGCCAGCTCGCTCTGCGCCTTCGATGACGCGGCCGGATTGTTGATGTCGCTGATGAAGAAGCGCTCAATGCCCTCGCGCAACCGGTAAACAGTCAAGGCGCCTTCTTCCAAGTCCTCGTCATAGTCGGCGACGTCGGGACTCGTCAAGACACCCGCCAGAGTGGGGATTGCGTCAGGATTGAACGTCACGGGGTTATCATTGAGGCCCGTTCCCGGGACGACAATGTTCTCGTCTTCAAGCGCCCAGCCCATGTAGGTGTACGACTCGTAGGCCTGATCGCACACGTCGCGCACGCCCGTCGTCTCATCGTGTCCGTAATAGTAGTTGCCCTCTTCCTGATCGTTGTCGGACGGGCATTGCAGCACGTTGAAGTCCGTCAAGTACTCGGGATACGTCGACTGCACGTCGAAGATGAAGTCGCCTGAATTCTTCGCGTCGCAGGGTACGGGGGAGAGCGGGGTCAACGTCGTGCGATAGCGCTTCAGGGTCGGGAACTTCTCGCCCCTCGACTCGCCGGAGTACATCTTGAAGACCAGGCCCATTTGCTTGAGGTTGTTCGCGCAGCTTGCGCGGCGGGCAGCTTCGCGCGCACGCGCCAATGCGGGGAGGAGTATCGCTGCCAGGATTCCGATGATGGCAATTACTACCAATAGCTCAATCAGAGTAAACCCGTTTCGTTTAGACATACCGTCACCTTTTTCGTTTGCCATGTAACACTTGCAGTTGCGCCAGACCAAGGACAGTTTAGCACAGGCCCGTTAGAATTGCATGAGCTTCGTCGTGAAGAGCGCGGTCTGTATTGACGTTTGGACCAAGAAGCAGGCGCATTGGAGGGGGCCGCGCCCCTTACGCCAAACGCCGAGGCCGGAGTTGCCGGTTCGAATTCGCTTACGGGGCCGGAGCGGACTGTTTCCGCACGCGCTCGACATAGCCTCGATAGGCTTCGTAAGCCGCCAACGCCTCGGGCTTGGCCGTCCCTCCCGCAGGGTCCATGAATGGGAAATAGCCCCAGTTAATGATGCCGTCGCCATAGCGCGCGGCCAGTTGGAGTTTGCGTTCGAGCCAGTCGATCGGCGTGAACCGCCATGGGACTTTCTTCTCGCGTTCGAGGGCGATGAATTCTTCCCAACTCGCGACGTGCGCCTCGCCAGTTTCGACATTCACCCAGAATTGCGCGCCTGCGGCATCACAGGCCTTGCGCATCGCCGCAAAGAATGGCTCGCGGTCTTCCACCGTGAAGAACGAAAGATGCTCCGCCCCCGAGTCCTGAAGCATTAGGATATCGATTCCGGTTTCCTTGAGCGTTGCGCCCCACCAGTCCGCGTATTGCTCGGGCGTTTGATAGAGGAACCCACGCCTACTCAACGAGTCCATCATAAAGAACGGCGACACGGTTACGAAGCTCTTCGGGGCAACGCGATGACACGCGCTCGCCGCATTCCGCCATACGGTGCGCCAATACGCCGTTTGCTGCGCATCGTCCGGCGCGATGGGATTAATCTCGTGATTCAGATACCAGCCATAGAACGAAGGGTGTGAACCGTAGCGCGCGAAGAAGGCCTCCGCATACGCGATCATCTCCGCCGACATTGCCTCTGCTGGCGTTTCTCCATACCACCCGCCTTTGGGCAAGTCGACGATGACCCGCATCTTCTTCGCATCGGCGATATCGAGAATCACAGCCAGTTGGTCGCTCTTCGCATCCGGAACGGTTGCGCGCCGAAACAGATCGGGCGTATTCAACAACCAAAGGATGTCGAAGCCCACGGCGCGCTGCGCGTCGATTGCCTGCTCGAACTGCGCGCTCGTCCACGACCCATGCGCCGCGTCCGTCACCCACCACAACGTGCCTCGCATCAGCGGCTCGGTGCGAAGCGCAGGCGCGTCGGCAAAGGCCCCCAGAGAACAGAGCGACAACAGAACTACAAACCGAATCATCGTGACTTTCTTTCTGGCGGCCGTGCGGCCAACGAGCTTCTTGTGGGTTTTATAGGACTTATAGGACCTATACGACTTTCTTAGGCCGCTTGGCCCCTTTGGCCGCTTGGGTTCTCTATTTCCCCTAGGCCAATTTCGTGGCCACTTCCAGGGAATCTCCGGCCCCCAAGGTTAGTGGCTGGGCAAACTGCACGTGACCGTTTGCTTCACGTTTCACGGAAACGGGCTTTCCATTCACCGCCACCTTCATGTAGCCCACAGCCTTATCATAGTCCAGCGCCAGCGCTTTGAGTTCAACGGCGCCGTACTTGATCTCCACCAAGTTTCGCTGGGAGTTGCCCGAGCGCTTCTGCGACACCGTTCCCCAGCCCTTGGCCCCCGAGAAGAACCCGCGATAGTCCTCCGCATTGATGCGCGGGGCCATCGAAAGCCTCCCGGTTGCGGCGTCGTATTCGAGACCCGCGGCCGCGGT
>JBHEKO010000474.1:0-2854 GCA_041859475.1 Candidatus Hydrogenedentales bacterium | reverse complement strand
CAAGGGCTGGCGCATCTGCCCGTGCTCATCGGCGGAGCACCGGTGAACGACCGTCACGCGGCGTACGTGGCCATGGCCGGCGGCTCGGATACCTCCGCGATGCGGTCGAACGTGTTCTATTGTCCGACAGCGATGGACGGCGTGAATGTGATGAACGCGCTCCGCTCGCAAACCGGCCCTTCGGCCTACCTCGGGCAGAATCTGCAAAAGCTCCAACGCAACTTCGAGCGTGCGGAGAAGAAGGCGCTGGAAGAAGGGGAGTTGTTGAGGACGCTGCCGCGGCGCGCGGTTTCGTTTGCGGCCCATCGCATTCCCGAACGGCCCTACTTCTCCTACGACGTGGTGAAATTCGACTTGCGGGATTTCCGCGAGCATATCGATACGCGAACGCTCTTCGCCCTCAACTGGAAATTTGGCGGCTCGTCTTCGCGCCTCAAGCAAGGTGAAACTCCGGAGAAGCTGAACGCGCTGTTCGACGAGTGGATTGGAAAAGCAAGCGCCGGCGATTGGGTGCAGCCCATGGGCATCTGCGGCGTGTATCCGTGCCAGTCGGAAGGCGATGAAGTCATCGTCTATGACCCCGACGATCTCGCGCGCGTTGTCTGCAAGTTCGGGTTTTCCTTGGTGATCGGAGCGGGCAAGAAAGACACGGTGTGCGCGGCTCAGTATTTTCACCCAGTCGCCTCGGGGCAATTCGACGCGATAGGCGTCCAAATCACAACGAGCGGCCCGCACGTGGATTATCACATCACCAAGTTCCGCGAAGCGGGCGACTCGGAATCGACGCTCTATCTGCAAGGGATCTCCGATCGCGTCGCCGAAGATTTGGCCGATTACGTCCATGGCCTGATGCGCGCCCGGCTCGGCTTTGACGCCAAGCACGGCATTCGTTGGTCGCCCGGCTATCCGGCCATGGCGGACACAAAATACAACCGGACCATTCTCGACACGCTCCACGCGACGGAACTCATCGGCGTACGGATTACCGAAGCGGGAGAATTCTCGCCGACGGGCACCACGGCGGCCGTGGTGTGTTTCCATCCGGACGCACGTTACACATAGGCATCAAGACTGCGCATACAGGAGGCGTCCGGTGAAACAGAAGCGTAACCCTTATCGGCATATCATTTTCGTTTGCACGGATGACAATTGCGCCGAGGCGAAGTCCAAGAAGCTGCGCGACGAGCTTCGCGAACTCATCAAAGATCGTGCGCTTGACGAGGATATCCGGTGCGCGCGAACAGGCTGCCTCGGCAAGTGTTGCGACGGCCCTAATGTGGTCGTTACGCCGGGCGACCGTTGGTTTACGGGCGTCAAACCCAAGGACGCGGAAGATCTTCTGGACGCGGTGTTGCGCGGAAACACGGAGGATTGATGCATGGGCGGCGACGCTGTTGGCGCGGCGTTTCTTGAATCGGTCGTCTATCGCTTTGAGGGCGTAAAGGAACTGGGCGACAAAGCGATGGCGCAACTTTCGGCCGAGGAACTTGCCTGGCATCCCAATTCCGAATCCAACTCGATCGCCGTGATCGTTCAGCACCTTCATGGCAACATGCTCTCTCGCTGGACCGATTTCCTGACCACGGACGGCGAGAAGGCTTCGAGAGACCGCGACGGTGAGTTCGTCGAGCCGGGCACTGTATCGCGAGCGGACCTCATGGACAAGTGGGAACAGGGCTGGGTGTGCTTGTTGAACGCGGTGCGATCCTTGAAGCCAGGCGATTTGTTGAAAGACATCTCAATACGCGGACAGAAGCTCTCCGTTCTGGACGCGATTCAACGCCAACTCGCGCACGTGCCGTATCACGTCGGGCAAATTGTGTATCTCGCACGCGTGCGCAAGGGCGCTCAATGGCAAACGCTTTCCATCGCACGCGGGCAGTCTGGGCAATACACGCCCCAGAAACGGGATTGATTACCTCCATGGAAACCAATGCGCTCCCGCATGAGAAGATCATCTTCGTGTGCACGAACCAGCGCGAGCCGGGTGAACGCGCGTGCTGCGCGGGCGGAGGCGGCTGCGAGTTGCGCGACAAGCTGAAGACGATGATCAAGGCCCGCCAACTGCGATCCAAGGTCCGAGTGAGTCAATCCGGCTGCATGGACAAGTGCGAAGACGGCCCCAACGTGATGATCTTCCCCGACAATGTCTGGTTGTCCCACGTGCAGGAAACGGATCTCGACGGCATCGTCGATGCCGTCGCGCAATCGCTCGCGACCGGGGAGCGGTTTCGAATCGAAGCTAAGCCCGTCGCGCCCGAGTAGCCGGCAGGCTTCTCTCTACGCGACCACTTCCACGTATTCCGACGTCACGCTGTCTTTGTCGAGGTGAAAGAGGCGGAACCCTTTCGACGTGGTGCCGTCGTGGTTGTCGCGCGTAGACGAGCAACACGCGGTCGTCGTGAACAACACACCGTCGCGCGTCTCCTCCTGATTCCCGTGGAAATGGCCCGAGGCCACCATCTTGAGGTTGTGGTCCGCGAAGAGGCCGAGAACTTCGTCGGCATTTTGGACGCGGTAGGCTTTGGTGCTTGGGTTGAACGGGTGGTGCGTGAACAAGGCTATCGGCCGTTTGCCATTTGTGTGCTTGATCTGCTTCTTCAACCAGTCGATCTGGTCCGGGCGAATGGACACGTCGGACTTGTTCTCATTGCACGAATCGATGCCAATGAACAGCCAGCCTTCGTCCTCCTGGCGGTGTTCGGCTTCGCCATAAAAGCGCCGATAGTTGTTCAGGTTATCCTTCGCGCCCATGTTCACGTCATGGTTGCCGGGGATGGCAAACCAAGGTTTTTCCAGGCGGCTCAAAGCGTCGTGGGCCAAGTTAAGTTCGGTCAGTTGACCATCGCTGGCG
>JBHEKO010000452.1:0-7993 GCA_041859475.1 Candidatus Hydrogenedentales bacterium | reverse complement strand
TGATTGACCGCTGTCACGCGCTGGGGATCAAGGTCTTTTCCGACTCGATGTGGGAGCACGAGCGCATCGAGGATTACCAGCAGGCTATCGATTGGGGGATTGACGTGATCCAGACCGACTATCCGCTTCGCGTGATGCGTGCCGTGGAATTGCGGGCGAACCGGAAGAATTGACGCGAGTGGAAGCTCAAGCTGGAGAGGAGTAGCGGGATTCCATGAATCACGTTGAGCGATTTCTTTCTGTGATGCGTTTCCAACCGGTTGACCGGCTGCCGCGCTGGGAATGGGCGATGTGGTGGGACGCGACCATTGCGCGGTGGCATGGGGAGGGGTTGCCGAAGAGTCTTGATGACGTATTCGAGATTCACGAGTATTTCGGCCTTGACCCTTATAAGCAATTCTGGTTCAGCACGAATGAACCGACAATCAAAGCCGTGCAGCACCACGTCGATGGTGGCGTGTCGGACATGGACGACTATCTTCGATTCTTGCCGCATCTGTATCCGGATCATTCGGATGCTATCGAAACGATGAAGCCGTGGGCCGCGCGGCAGGCTCATGGCGAGGCGGTGGTGTGGATAACGCTGGAGGGGTTCTTCTGGTTTCCACGGACGCTCATGGGATTCGTGAAGCTGATGTACGCGCTCGTGGAGAATCCCGAATTGATTCATCGCATCAATGAGGACCTGCTGCGTTTCAACCTGGGTTTGCTGGATCAAATCGAGAAGGCGTGTGTACCCACGTTCATGACAGTGGCCGAGGATATGTCGTTCAACAACGGCCCTATGATCGGCGAAGAGATGTTCGACGAGTTTATCGCGCCCTACTACCGGCGGCTCTTGGCGCGTGTGAAAGAGATTGACGTCCTTACCATTGTCGACACGGATGGCGACGTCACGATGTTAGTCCCCTGGCTGCAGAAGGTCGGCGTGGAAGGTGTGCTTCCGCTCGAGCGGCAAGCCGGAGTGGACGGCTTGAAGCTCAGGCAGCAGTTCCCGGAATTCGCGATGATCGGCCATTACGACAAGATGGTCATGCCGCACGGAGAAGACGCCATGCGCCGGGAGTTTGAGCGGTTGACGCCGATTATGAAGAGTGGAGGATTCATCCCAAGCGTGGATCATCAGACTCCTCCCGGAGTGTCTATGGAGCAATACCGAGTCTATCTCCGCTTATTGAGCGAATACACCCGTCCGGTCAGTTCTTAGTGCCTGGTCCGACGACTCTCTGGAAAGAGACGAGGCGCACCAGACCAAAGAGCAGGTCGCAGGTGCGCAAGCAATATCAACGATACTCATGATAGGTCGCTGTTTGGAAATAGTTGAATTGCAGGTGGGCCCGGTAGGGGTCGAACCTACGACCAAGTGATTATGAGTCACCTGCTCTAACCACTGAGCTACGGGCCCACGGAGGGGGAGACGATTTGCACCCCGGACCGATGCTGCATGGCCGGGGTGCATGTATATCAAAACATGCTTGGGGGTACAAACGCAATTCGCAGTTGCGCCTTGGTCAACGAGCCGCTGCTTAGTTGTTGCCGAGCGTCCAATCGATGAAGGGCTTCAACTCTCTTGCGCGCGTCGGGTGGCGCATTTTGCGGAGCGCCTTGGCTTCTATCTGACGGACGCGTTCGCGGGTGACGTTGAATACGCTGCCGACTTCTTCGAGCGTGCGCGGATAGCCGTCGCCGAGTCCGAAGCGCAGGCGGAGCACCTTTTCTTCGCGTTCCGTGAGCGAGCCGAGAACCTCATCGAGGCGTTCCTGGAACACGCTGAATGCGGTTGCGTTCGCGGGCGATTCCGCGCTCTTGTCTTCGATGAAGTCGCCGAAGTTGCTGTCGCCGTCGTCGCCGACCGGCGTTTCGAGGCTGATGGCCTCTTGCGCGATCTTGAGAATGCTACGGACCTTGTCCGCGGACATCTGCATCTCTTCCGCGATCTCCTCGGCGCTGGGTTCGCGTCCGTATTCTTGGACGAGCCGGCGGCTCGTGCGGACCAGTTTGTTGATCGATTCGATCATGTGCACGGGGATACGGATCGTGCGGGCCTGGTCTGCGATGGACCGCGTGATGGCCTGGCGAATCCACCACGTCGCATAGGTGCTGAACTTGTACCCGCGCTGATACTCGAACTTGTCGACGGCTTTCATCAAGCCGATGTTGCCTTCCTGGATAAGGTCGAGGAAGGACATGCCGCGGTTCGTGTATTTCTTGCCGATGCTGACAACCAAGCGGAGGTTGGCTTCGACGAGTTCCATCTTCGCGGCGTAAATCTTCTCTTCTTTTTCTTTCACGGTATCGATGAGGGCCGTGATGTCGTCGGTGTTCAAACGCGCATCGCTTTCGATCTGATCGATCTTGCGTTGCGCCATGAGCAGGCGGCGTTCCGCATCGAACACGGCATCACGGTCGACGCCCAATTTCTGGGCGGCGGACATACTGCGGCGCAGTTGCACGGACATGCCGTGAACTTGCTCCGAGGTGAAACCCACCTCGCGTTCTACGCGGTCGATTTCGTCGCGCGCCGCGGAAATGCGCCGCTTGAGGCTCTTAATCTTGCGGGCAATCTTGAGGATTTCTTTGTTCTTCAGGCGGAACTCGCGAACGATGTCGGCCTGTTCGCGACGGCACTCGACCACCCGCGCCAGGATGTTGTCGCGGCTGCGTTCGCTGAGCCCGTTGCGCCGTGCGCGCTTCTCCTGGTCCTCAATGACGGCTTCGAATTCCGCCATGCGGTCCATGAGCGATTGAAGGCGCTTGAGAAACTTCTCCTGCTCTTTCGGCTCTTCGATCTCCGTGATCTGCCCGAAGCTCAGTCGGCCCGCCAAGATGCGCGCGGCAAGCATCTGCACTTCTTTGAGCGTATACGGCGTGCTCAACAGGAGTTCGGTCAGTTCGTTTTCGGCAGCCTCGATACGCTTGGCGATAGCCACTTCTTGATCTTTGGTGAGCAGCGGTACGCGGCCCATTTCGCGCAAATACATGCGCACCGGGTCGTCGGCCCGTTCGAGACGACTTTGCGCGGCTTCGCGCCGGGCTTCCGCGCGGCGCGCGTCGCGCTCCCGCTGTTGCTGAATCTGCCGCGTCTCCGCATCCACGCGCAAGTCGTCGACGATGTCGATATCCATGCCGCTCAGCATGACCATCATCTCATCGATGTCCTCGGAAGTGGCGTTCTCGGGCAGAATGTCGTTCAAGTCGTCGTATGTGAGCTTGCCCTTCTTCTTCGCGAGTTCAAGCGCGCGCGCCTTTCCTTCCTCGGAAAGCACGCTTCGCTTCTTCTGGAGCGACAGCGCGCCATTCTTCTGCTCGTCTTTTACCGTCGTCGTAGCTTGCTTGGACATAGCGTTTTCCTACTCCACCCTCACCACTCGAGTTGCGTGGCCGATCATTTCCAGTCCAACGCCCGTGACATTCCACAATATGCGGAACGCACCGGACACCCTATTCCAATCCCCGCGAATCGGCTAAGGTTCTCCGTTTACGCTGCACCGAGCTTCTGGATTTCGCGATCAATGCCTACTTTTGTTGATAACAATTGACTTATACGTTCCGAATCCCTGGAACGCTCTGCTTCCCGGATCTGTTCCTGAACACGAGCAGCCTGCGCCTGCAAGACCTCGCGCTTAAGACTACAAATGCGCTTTTCGACCAGCGCCTCCGCCTTATCCGGAGCCAGCGGCGGCTGGTTGGCCGCGGCCGCAAACAGCGATTTGGAGGCGGCATCCTCAAAATCCTGGGCCGTCACTTCCCCCGTCGTCCGGCAAAGCACTCCGAGCACGCCCGCAAGCGCCCCCCCACCCAAGTCGATGCCTTCCAGACCTTCCCGCACGCGGTCCCGTAATGGCTCGACCGAGAGAATTGCTGCCAGGAAGGCTTGGTCATCCAGGTGAATCGGCTTTTCTTTGCGTTCCGGCGCATGCCTTTGTCCGGTGGCGGCACGGTCGGCATCGCGCTGCTGCAACTGACCGGCAAACTCGCGCCGTACGTTCCACTCGTCTAGCTGCAATTCGCGCGCGGCCAGCTTCAAATACTCATCGACCCGCATGGTGTCGTCGATACTCTGAACAATCGTGAAGACCTCGCGGGCAACGGTCGTTCTACCTTCAATCGTGTCCAGGCGTTCGGCGTTCAGCCGGATATAAAACGTCACAAAATCCAGCGCGTGATCAACCAGCGAACGGAACGCGTCGACGCCTGCGTCGCGAATGAAGTCGTCCGGGTCCTTCCCGTCGGGCAGCACGATTGCGCGCACCGTCAGCCCAGCCGCCGTTAAAATGGCCACGCCGCGCAACGCCGCGCGAATGCCCGCGGGATCCCCATCGTAGACCACGACGACTTCCGGAACGTACCGGCGAATCAAGGCGGATTGCTCGGTCGTCAAAGCCGTGCCGCATGTCGCGACCACGTTCGTAATTCCCTCGTCAAAACAGCGCATCAGGTCGAAATAGCCCTCGACCAGGATGGCCTTCTTTGCTTGGCGCAAGCCGTCTCGCGCTTCAAAAAGACCGTATAGCACCCTGCTCTTCCGGTAAACCGGGTTTTCGGGGCTGTTGATGTACTTCCCAGGGGCCGTACCCGTCAGGTCGCGTCCGCCAAAGGCAACGATATTTCCCATCACGTCTCGAATCGGGATCATCAAGCGTTCGCGGAAAAGGTCGTACATTCCTTGATTGCCACGTTTGGCAAGGCCCGAATTCTCTAGGACATAGTCCTTAATCTGCTTTGTGCGCGCGGCTTCGACCAAGGTTGTATAACTGTCCGGGGCGTACCCCAAGCCGAACTTCGCGGTAGTCGCTTCCTTCAGCGAACGGGTCTTCAGGTACGTGCGCCCTCGGCCGCCTTTCAGGGGATTCTTCAACAGTTCCCCATAGTATTGGGCGGCAAATGCATACAATTGGAGGATGTTGCGCCGTGCGAAATCCTCGCGGCTTTCCCTTTCCGTAGGCGCCGGGAGTTGAACGCCCGCGCGATCGGCCAACTTCTGCAGGGCCTCCGCAAAGCTCAGGCCTTCAAATTCCATGATAAAAGACAGCGCGTCGCCGCCCTTTTCGCAGCCGAAACAGTAGTACTGCTGCCGCTCGCGATTTACACTGAACGAGGGAGTCTTCTCGTTGTGAAATGGACAGAGGCCCAGCAATCGATGGCCGGAGGGTTTGAGTTCCACGGCTCCGCCGACAATCTCGACAATGTCAGTCGCGGCGAGAACCTGGGTAACCACTTCTCGGGAGTATTTGCCCAAGGGACTCCAATAAACTGTTAGGTTTAGGATAGTTACGAAGACACAGATGAAGTTGGGACACCCAATCGCCAACTCAAAACCGCCCAAAAGGGCAGACCCCTCCGCTGAGGTGTCAACCGGACGAAACTATACCATGCGCCGTGGCGCGTGTCAATACGCGATGGAGACCCGAGACGGCAAGTATTAATCGACTTGCAATTCATGAATAATTCGACTATAATTTGTACGCAAGTTAAATATAAACCGCAAATCAGGCATCGAATTCACCTAATAAGTTCACTCGATGCCAAAGGGGGGAAGCGAGACCGATAGAAATACCTAACCTAGGATGCTTTCGACTGAGTCCGCAGCCGAGCGCAGCCAAGGCCGCAGTAAGGAAGTAAAGTACACTGCACCCCAGGAGAGGCTTCAGATGGCCTTTCGCAGTCGGGGAAAAGGACTGAACAACGGGGAGTGTGAAACATGTTGGTACTGCATACCTCTTCTACCCATCGCGCATTCAGCGACAGCCCTCGATCTAGATTGCCTTTCGTATCCCCCTGCATCTGAGTCGCGGAAGGGCGGAGCCCGAGGTCAATGCGCCTCTCGGGAAGTGGGACACAAAAGGCAAGAACTCATCCCCGCGGCGGGCGGGAAAACGATAGGCTTGCCGTCTTCAAACCCGAGGTGACTGATTCCAAGCGAAACGACCTTCGACTGGCCGTCCGTACCTTCCGACGCATACCTCTAAACATTCGCTGAGATCGAGACCGGAGCCAGGGCCGCCCGCGACAGCGGGGAGGCCGAGCGCCGAGTCACAGATTGAAGCATCCGGCAAGTGCCGCCCACTTCACGACCAAGACACTTCTGTGTTCACGTCGTCGATTAGGTCAATTTCAATCAGTACTCAAACAAAGGGGGCTACTATGTTTGCAAAGTCCAGTTTAACAATACGGATACTGGCCGGTGTCAGTATTATTATATTTGGCACAATCGTTCTAGGGTTCTCCGGCTGGTGGCAAGTCAAACGCATCGCGGGAATCGTCGAGCTCAACGAATTGGGCACGCAATGCCAGCTCTTGCTGGGTAAGGCAGGCTTCTTGCGACGCGATATCATGGCCCAATCCATTGATCTCGGCACGGAAACCGATGCGACCGCGAAAGTCGAACTGCCTTCAAAGTGGAAAGACAACAATACGGCTCTGGGCGCGCTGTTTCAGCAGATTGGCGGGACGCCGGGCCTCACCCCCGCCGCGCTCCAACGGGTGGAAAGCGCCCAAGAGGCGTTGTCGGGATACGCAACGGCGTTCGACGAGATGATAGCGGCGCGTCAGTCGCGTGACAAGGCGTTTCAACGGCTTAGCAAAGCAGGGTGGAGCATTACCGCGACCATCGGCGACATTCGTCAGAAGACGATTGCGCCGGCGATCCAGGCGGCCCGCACTTCGAACGACTTGGCCCTCTTCGCCCAGTGCTACGACCAAGAGACCAGCTTCACCACGAATGTCGTCGAACAGTTCTTTCTGCTGCGGGTTCGCGCGCTCTATCTCACGGCATTCCTGACGGAGGAATCGGCCACCGCCGCGCTCCAGCAAGCTGAGACCATGAGCAAGGGATTGGACGCGTGGGCACAGAGCGGGTCGCAAAGCGCGCAAATGACGCAAACGATCGATTCGTTGCGGAACGACATTGGCGAATACCAAGAGGGGTTGAAGCAGTTCTATGCGGGCGTGGAGAAGCAACAAGCTACCGACGAGAAGATGGCGGCGTCGGGTTCGGCGGTAGACGCGAGCATCAAGGACTTGGGGAAAGAACTGCAGCATGAGACCAATGCGATCATTACGCAGACGGTGTTCGTGGCGCTGGTCATGATGCTCGCGGTGTCCTTGGGCGGCATGCTTGTTGCCGTCATGATAGCGCGCAGCATCAGCAGGCCTATCGCCGTCATCATCCGGGAACTCAGGGAAGGCTCGGCGCAGTTGACGGCAGCCTCGAATCAAATCGCGCAAGTTAGCGAAGAGGTGGCGTCGTCGTCCGAAGAGCAGGCATCCTCGATCGAACAGACCTCCGCGTCCGTCGAAGAAATCTCGTCGATGACGCGCCAGAATGTGGACAACGTGAGTGAAGCGAGCCACATTTGCCACGCCTCGGGCGGGTCCGTGGGCAAAGCCCGGTCGTCGATGGAGCGTTTGAACGAGACCATGAGCAAGATTCGCGCCTCGTCCCACGAGACGGCCAAGATTATGAAGAGCATCGACGAAATCGCCTTCCAGACCAACTTGCTTGCCCTCAATGCGGCCGTGGAAGCGGCGCGCGCGGGAGAAGCAGGCAAGGGATTCGCGGTCGTCGCGGAAGAGGTTCGTTCGTTGGCGCAACGTAGCGCCGAAGCGGCGAAGAGCACCGCAGCTCTGATCGAGGAGTCGCGTCAAAATGCGGAACTCGGCGTCGAAGCGACGGCGAGCGTCCAAAACGGACTGACGGAGATCGAGGAGTGCTCCACGAAGGTGGCCGAATTCATCACCCAGATCCACACGGCCACCAGGGAACAGAGCACCGGACTCGAACAGGTCAACACCGCCATCTCCGAGATCAATCGCGCGGTGCAAGCGAATGCCACCTGTTCGGAGGAATCCGCCGCCGCGAGCGAAGAAGTGAATGCGCAGGCGAGTGCAATCGAATCGCTCATCGTGAAACTCGCCGTCCTTGTGAACGGAGAGAAGCGCGTGGCAAGAGCCGCCAATTACACGATGGGGACCGGCGCGTTCCTCGACTCCG
>JBHEKO010000329.1:0-11532 GCA_041859475.1 Candidatus Hydrogenedentales bacterium | reverse complement strand
ATCATCGAATAGTAGATTCGGTGTCCAGATTGAATTTGAATGCGTAGATTGGTAGGATTGTACGGCTTTCCGGTACTTGACGCTTTCGGCAGCCATGAGGCAAATCCACCCACGCCGGCACTTAGACGGGAGAATCACGTTTTTTGTCGAGCTTGGCGGGGAGATGCGATAGATGCAGCGCGCGAGCGGAAAACCCGGCAAAGCACCATCCTGAACCGTAGAGACCTTTTCCGCAGGGCTGTAGCTCAATTGGCTAGAGCAGGGGCCTCCAAAGCCCAAGGTTGGGGGTTCGAGTCCCTCCAGCCCTGCCAGTTTTCGTAAGTAACCGCTGCTCGGGCAGCCCAAGACGCGTGTAAGAAGGAGTCCCATGGCTAAACAGATTGCCGCTGCGGCAACGAAGCCGAGTGTGGTGACGCGTGTTCGCGACTTTTACCAAGAGGTCATGACCGAGTTGAGTAAGGTGGCGTGGCCAACGAAGGTCGAACTCAAGTCGAACACGACGATCGTGATGTGTACCCTGGTGGTCCTTGGGGCAGTTGTGGGATTGTACGATTTTGTGTTTCTGAAGGTTGTGTCGTTCTTGATCTGGCTGGTTTAGGGAGTCGCATGGTGACGAGCGAAGAGATGACCGGCGAGCATGCCGACCCGGAGGCAGTCGACGAGACTGCCGAAGGCGGTGAAGAAGGTGAAAAGGCGCCCATCGGCAAAAAAGACGATGGAATCAAGCGTCGATGGTATGCCGTGCATGCGTATTCCGGCCAAGAGGCGAACGTCAAGAAGAATCTCTTGATCCACGCAGAGCAGGGCGGCCTGAAAGACCTGATCGGCGACATCTTGGTGCCGATGGAAGAGGTCGCGGAAATCAAGTCCGGCGAAAAGAAGATTTCGAGACGGAAGTTCTTCCCCGGGTACGTATTGATTCAGTTGCCCGTTCACCCGGAGCGCAATCCCGAGCTCTGGCACATGATCAAAGAGACTCCCGGGGTGAGCGGATTCATCGGTTCGCGCACGGTTCCCGTGCCTTTGGACGACGGCGAAGTGCAGGCGATTATCGAAGAGATTCGCGGCGAGCGCGAACGTCCGAAGCCGAAGGTGAAGTTCGAGTCCAGCGAACGGGTAAAGATAATCGACGGACCATTCTCCAACTTCATGGGCAACATCGCGGACATCAATCACGAGCGCGGCACATTGAAGGTGATGGTAGAGATATTCGAGCGGCTTACAATCGTTGAAGTGGAATTTTGGCAAGTAGAGAAAATGTAGCGGATCTGGTCTTTCGGGGCCGCTTACCGCAGAGGTGCATGGAGCAAAGTCATGGGCAAGCCAGCAAGAGGTAAAGGCAGGAATGTAGTCGCGCAGGTGAAACTGCAGTGTCCTGCCGGACAAGCCACTCCCGCGCCGCCGGTCGGGCCGGCGTTGGGTCAGCACGGCGTGCAGATCATGGAATTCTGCAAGCAATTCAACGAACGGACGAAAGACCAGCAAGGGCTGATCATTCCCGTCGTTATTTCCGTGTGCGAGGACCGGTCCTTCACGTTCATTACAAAGAGTCCGCCCGCGGCGATCCTGCTGAAGCGCGCGGCAAAACTCGCGAAAGCGTCCGGCACGCCCAACAAGATCAAGGTTGGGACGGTGACGAAGGCTCAAGTGAAAGAGATAGCGGAGCTCAAGAAGGAAGACCTGAACGCGGCGACCGTCGAAGCGGCCATGCGTATGGTCATGGGCACCGCGCGGAGCATGGGAATTACCATCGAGGCCTAAGCCTCGTGGATTTGGAATCACGGTTGAATGTGGGAGGGCCTGAAGGCCCGTCGGCACCACGAAAGGAATGAGACGATGCCAAAGCAGAGCAAGCGGGTAACCGCACTGAAAAGCAAGTTGGAGCAGAAGCAGATCTACACGTTGACCGACGCCTGCGCCAGCGCGAAAGAATGCGCGACAGCCAAGTTCGACGAGACCATCGAAGTGGCATTTTTTCTGGGCGTCGACCCGCGACACGCCGATCAGATGGTGCGCGGCACAGTCTCGTTGCCGCACGGCACGGGAAAGCCCGTTCGCGTGGTTGTATTCTGCAAACAGGCGGAACAACAGAAGGCTGCTTTGGATGCCGGCGCCCAGGAAGTTGGCGCGGAAGAGTTGGTCGCGAAAGTGCAAGGCGGCTGGACCGATTTCGACGTGGCGGTCGCCGCTCCCGACATGATGGGCGACGTTGGTAAGCTGGGTAAGATTCTCGGGCCGCGCGGTTTGATGCCAAGCCCGAAAGCCGGAACCGTGACGCCGAAAGTGGGCGATGCGGTAAAAGACATCAAACGAGGCAAGATTGACTTCCGCGTGGACAAGAATGCGAATCTGCATGTCCCGGTTGGCAAGGCGTCGTTTTCGAGTCAGCAGATCGAAGAGAACGCATCGGCGGTAATTCAAGCCGTTTTGAAGGCGAAGCCTGGGGCGTGCAAAGGGACCTATCTCAAGTCGTGCACGATGAGCAGCACGATGGGACCTGGATTCCGGTTGGACGCCGCTTCGTTGACCTCGTCGTTCAAAGGGGCCTAGGCAGGGCCTTCGCGCGAGCGCAATTCCCGGTAGAGCGCGCCCCATTGTTTTGGGTGAGACGCGCAATTCAAGGGCAACCAGTGGAGCTAAACAACGCATGAGCAGGCGAATTCTATTCACCTCGGAATCGGTTACCGAAGGGCATCCCGACAAAGTGGCCGACGCGATTTCGGACGCCGTATTGGATGCGATGATCGAGCAAGACCCCATGAGCCGCGTGGCTTGCGAAACCCTGGTGAATACAGGGCTTGCGGTCGTGGCAGGTGAAATTACCTCTAAAGCGATTGTGGATATCCCCGCGGTGGTTCGCAAAGCCATCGTGGACATTGGCTATATCGGCGGCGATTCTCAGTTCGACGGAAACACCTGCGCGGTGCTCGTGAACTTGGACAAGCAGTCCCCCGATATCGCCATGGGCGTGAACGAGTCGGCCAATCACGAGCAGGGTGCGGGCGACCAAGGCATGATGTTCGGGTATGCGTCGAACGAGACCCCCGAATTGATGCCGCTGCCGATAGCGTTGGCGCACAAGCTGGGCCGCAAGATGTCGGAATTGCGCCGCAACAAGACGTTGCCTTGGCTGCAACCGGACGGCAAAACCCAGGTGACGGTCGAGTATGTGGACGACAAGCCGGTGCGCGTGGACACGATCGTCATCTCGAACCAGCACTCGGCGAGCGTCACGCAAGAAGAAATCAGAAAGCAGCTCATCGAACAGGTTATCAAACCGATTGTCCCGGCGAACCTGGTGAACGGCGAAGTCAAATACCACATCAATCCGACCGGCCGCTTCGTGGTAGGCGGTCCGGTGGGCGACAGCGGACTGACGGGGCGCAAGATCATCGTGGATACGTATGGCGGCATGGGCCGGCACGGGGGCGGCGCGTTTAGCGGAAAGGACCCCTCCAAGGTAGATCGCTCCGCCGCCTACATGGCGCGCTATATCGCGAAGAACGTCGTGGCAGCGGGTATTGCCGAACGCTGTGAAGTCCAATTGGCCTATGCCATTGGCGTCGCACAACCGGTCTCAATCAATGTCACGTCCTTTGGCACGGGCAAGATTGACGACGATAAGATCAGCAAGATCTTGTTAGAGCATTTCGACTGCCGGCCCGCCAATATCATCAAAGTTCTGGACCTTCGCAAGCCCATATTCCGCAAGACGGTCGCCTATGGCCATTTCGGGCGGGAAGATCAAGGCTTCCGCTGGGAAGAAACCGATCAGGCGGACGCGCTACGCAAGAAGGCGGGCCTCTAGTCCAAGAGGCGTTATTTTTTCAGGGGTGGGTCCGCGCCGTATTGGCGCGCGGACATACGGAGTAACACGCCGTGCCGTGCGAACGGCAATCACGGCGATTCGCGGATGAAAGAAAAGGAGCATACGATTCATGAGCTGTTTCTTGACGGCTCGGGACATGAACGACGACGGGCGTCCCGAGCAGCAGAAGCCTTGGATTGTGATTTGCAAGGACAACGCGCGACTGGTGTTGCGTCCGAGTCAGCCGATCTCGATGCCTATGCTGAGCGCTTACAACTAGTTGTATATAGAATTGTTTGAAGCCCCGGGCCGTTGCGATGCAACCGTCCGGGGTTCTTGTTTGCAGGAGAAAATTCTGAATTGGCATGGAGCGCGCGGGGGGGCGGACGCGCCAAAATGGAATGGGCTCGGCGAAGGAGGCCAAGGAACGGACAAGCGGCTTTGCCCCGGTTTTCGCGCCGTGTTATACTCGCGCCTGTAGGTGGGGATTTGTCGAGGTTTTGGGTTTTCTTGCGGAAGGGATTCGGGAATGGAACTAGATGTTGTGTCGCTGGGGCTTTCATGCGCCGATGTAATGGTGCGCCCGGTTGACGCGTTTCCGGAGAGGGGGCGGTTGTCGCTAGTGCCGAACCTCGAGATTCACTTGGGGGGATTGGCGGGCGTAACAGCGACGGTATTGTCCCGGCTGGGGTTGCGTACGGCATTCATGGGGAAGCTGGGGGAAGACGGCTTCGGCGATTATATTTTGGGAGACCTGCAACGCCACGGCGTTTGTGTCGACCACGTCTTGCGGACCTCCGATGCTGGCACACCCGCGACGGTCGTGCTTATTGGAGAAGACGGAGAACGCACCTTTCTGCATCATCCGGGGTGCAGTGCCCACTTGAAGGAAGAGGACGTCGATTTTGACTTTATTCGCACAGCGCGGCACCTGCACTGGGGTGGTCCGGCGGTCACAGCCGGCCTGGACGGGGAACCGATAGGCCGAGTTTTGAAGCGTGCGAAGGAATTCGGCTTGACGACGTCCATGGATACATGCTACGACGGTCAAGGCAAGTGGTACGCGCGAATTGAATATGCGCTGCCCAATTTGGATATAGTCATGTCGAGCCTTGAGGAAGCGCGCGAATATACGGGCGCATTCGACGCCGAGGATATCGCCGATTTCTACTTGGCGCACGGCGCGAAGACGGCTCTGATTAAGCTCGGAGGCGAAGGTGTTTTCGTGAAGGATTCAAAGGAGATGTTCTGCTTGCCGGCGCATCGAGTGGATGTCGTGGACACCACCGGGGCGGGAGATGCCGCCTGCGGAGGTTTTCTATACGGATTCTTGCAGGGGTGGGGTTTGCAGCAATGCGCGAGGCTTGCGAATGCCGTCGGAGGGCTTACCGTCCAGTCAATGGGCGGAGCCGAGGGCGTCCATTCGCTGGAAGAGACTCTCGCGTTCATGGAATCGGGGCCGCTGGCCACGGAAAGGGTATAGATGACTCGGTTGCGGATGGCCGTTGCAAGCGTGGTAGCCGCATGCATGCTAATTGGACTTGCGGCAGCCCAGGAAGACTTCGTCGCTCATCCCGCTGACTCCGTGTTTCGCGGAGCTGCACTGGGCGAGGGCGTGCTCTACGTCTCAGCCCACGATACCGACGAAGTTCTCAAAGTCGATCTCGCCTCCGGCGAAGTGGCGGCGCGTGCCGCGGTGCAGGACGGTCCTACTGGGCTGGCCTTGTCCGCGGACGGGAAGACGCTGGCCTGCGTCAACCGAGTGGCGAACTCCGTATCGCTGATTCACACCGAAGCGATGGAGACCTATTCCAACGTTTCCGGAGCACAAGGGGCTTCGGATGTCGCAGCATTGCCGGGAGGCGGATTCGCCGTGGCGAACAGCTTTGGCGATTCCGTGACTTTGATCGATCCTGCTACTCCCGACAGTTCCATTACGCTCTCCGGCGTGACGAGCGTGCCCAGTGGCGTGGCCGCTTCGGAGTCCTTCCTGGGGGTCGCGACCCGGAATCCATCCGCGCTGCTGCTTTACTCCGGTGGTGCGCAGACTCCTGGCGCAATCATCAGCGTTCCGGAAGGCGCGTCCTCCGTCCATGCATTGCCGGGCGACCGCTTCGTCGTGGGGTCGAAGAGCCACGTCTCGCTCGTAGACGCTAAGGCTGCAAAGGTCATCGACGACGCATCGCTGCCCGTGTACGATGTGGCGGTAGACGGCACGACGATATATGTCATGAGCGACGGCGCCGTGGTCACGTTCGACGAAGCCCTCGCGCCGATTAAGAAAATGCCGGTGACGGGGGAAGGCCGCACGGTTGAAGCCCGAAACGGCGTTGTCGTGGTGCTTTCGCCGAAGTCCAAGCAATGGTTGTCAAGCGGTGTAGCGGAACCCGTCCGCGTTGCCGCTGCCCCGGCCCAACCCGCGCAGCCCGAACCTGCGGCGGCGCCCGCGCCCGAAGCGACGCCCGAGCCTGCTCCCGCGGCATCTCCAGAGCCGGCCCAGACCGCTGAGGCCAAAGAAGGCAACAAAGGGACAATCACACCGGCCGCCGTGAAAGCGGAAGAGCCAAAGCCTGTTGAAGCGCCCGCGAAGGTCGAAGAGGCAAAGCCCGCCGAAGAACCCGTGAAGGTAGCGGAGGCGGCTCCTGCACCTGTTGCTGCGCCAGCCGAGCCTCCTGCGGCACAACCCGCCGACGAACCGAAGAAGGCGGAAGAGAAGGCTTCGCCAGAACCCGCCGCTCCGAGCGCTGCCAAGTCTGCTGCTCCCCAAGAACGCAAGAGCCGATTGACTCCGCCGGCCCCAGCGCCCGCGGCTCCAGAGAACAAGAGAGAATTTAGCCGGAAACCAAGTTCGTCGCAGCTCAATATGGGCAGCCAGGAGAAGACGTTTGGCCAGTCGGTCAACCAAGGCCTGAATCTGGGCACCTCGGAAGGCGGTTTCGAGCCGCCCGATTGGACGCAACCGTTCCGCGACTTGCAGGCCGGAAATATTCAGACGTTGGACGGCGGGACCAAGATCGTCGCGGACGGCGACGTGCGGTTGACCTTGGACACCGTGCAGTTCGCTGCCGACCACTTGTTCTACGACAGGCTGACTGGCGAATTACACGTTAGCGGAAACGTCGAGGTCGTGCAGGGACAGAGCACGGCGTTTGCGGACGACATCATGTATCAAATCCCCGCGAACAAGAAGCTGGAAGTGCCGCCCCCACTAGCGCACTCCGGCGAGGACATCGAGCAGGGTCTCGCGCGCAAGATGCTTTCGTTGGGTAATCTGGACGCGAAGAATATCGAGATCAATGAGCCGACGCGCCAGCTCAAGGCCGAACATATTGTCTACGACTTTACGACGAAGACCGGTGAAGCCGTCGGCGTGGAAGGACATGCCGGACAGGTTCGGTTTGGAGGCGAGAAGCTCACCATCCTCGGCGAAGAGGAGATGCAGGGCAAGAACCTCTGGCTGACGACCTGCGATTGCGATCACGAGTACTACAAGATTCGCCTGAAAGACGCGCACTTCGGCAATAACGCCGAGGTCACGGGGACGGGGGCGAACCTTCAAGTCGGTAGCGCGCGCACGCCAATTTACTGGCCGCGTTGGTCCTTCTCGGGCGGAGACGCCCCGACCGTGGGCTTCGATTTCGACAGTGGCCGCAAAGCGAAACTCGGTTACTACGTGAACGTCGGCCAGCAGTTCGCCGTGACCACCGACCTGAAGCTGGGTCTGCGCCTCATTCCCACGACGAAACAGGGCATTGGCGTAGGCATCGACGGCTCCTATGACTATATGGAAACGCCGGCTTCGCCGTTGTTCCGCAGCGTGGGCGAATTCCATACCCTGTACACGACCAAGGATCGCGGCTACACCGAGTGGTACCATCGACAGGAGTTGACGCCCGACACCGTGCTGCTGGTCCAATTGGAGCAGTGGTACGATCGCGACTTCTACAAAGACTTCTTCTACGAACGCTACAAGGACAGAAGCGATCCGCGAACCTTCGCGAATGTCGCGTATACGCAGCCGACCTACATTGCAACGGCGACAGTGCGCCCGCGTACGAATGGGTTTACGACCGAGACGGAACGGTTGCCCGAAGCCACGTTCCATTTGCTTGAGCGCGAGATCGCGGAACGCTTATACCTGTCGTTCGACACGGTCGCCGGTTACAACAACCGCGAGCCGTTCGATGAAAGCGCGGCGCGCTCGGTCAATGTCGCCCGTGTAAGCTACGACCTGCAATTGGTCGACAATCTAAACATTACCCCCTTCCTTGAGTTGGAAGGCTCGTGGTATTCCAAGACGCGCAACGACGGCGGTGCCGACACGCGCTTTTCGTCCACCGCGGGCGTGACGGTCCAGACCCGTCTGCAAAAGGACTACCCCGGACGCTGGGGCTTCTCCGAGTTCAAGCACTTGGTCGTGCCGTCGATGACCTATTCGTATCGCCCCGAGGCAACGATGGGAATTGAAGATACGCCGAAGTTCGACGCATACGACCGCGTGTTTGGGCGTAGCCGTATCGAGGGCAAGATCGACAACATTATCCTTGGCCGCGACGCGGAGACTAAGGAGTCTTGGCAAGTGGCGAGACTGTCGCTGTACCACGGGACGGATTTCTGGAACGAAGTCTCGCGGGGAAGCGACTACGAAATGGAATTGGAGATTCGGCCGAGGCCGTGGTGGGGCTTCATGGCGGTGGGCGAATCGCATTCGATCAACGACGATATTGATTTCCAACTCGACGAGCCGTATGTCGTGCAGCGCTCGATCATTCAACTGTATGAACGCTTGACTGACCGGCGCGCGGACCCGGAAGCGGTGGATCGTTACAATGCGTCCTATGGCGACTATGAGCGCGTTCTCGCCTACTTCTACTATGACGACCGTCCATTCAATGGGCGGTTCAACGGCAGGGTAGGCTTTGCGTACACGCAGACGCAGGGCGAAGTCTTCAACCGCGAAGTCCTGTACGGGGCAGGCTATAAGTTGAACGAAAAATGGTCGCTTGGGTTCGAGCACGTTTTCGATCTCGAGAAGGGCGACCTCAGCCGTCAGAAATACGAAGTTCGCCGCGTGATGCAGTGCGTTGAAGGGGCGTTTCAATTCAGCGAGCGCGAATCCGGCTGGGATGTCGGCGTTGAGCTGAGCGTTACGGCCTTCCCCGGCACGCGGCTTAAGTTCTAATTGACTCATCGCCGCGGCCATTGCGATGGCCGCGGCATTTTCAAAGGTGCCCCATGTCCTCACCGTTGCACACGACCGTGGACGGAGTGCTGCCGGAGATCGTTGCATTGCGTCACGAGCTTCATCAGCATCCAGAGATCCGCTTCGAAGAACGTTGGACCTCCGACCGCATTGCCCGATTCCTGGATGGCATCGATGTGCCCTACGAGCGCGGGTTTGCCAGGGGCACGGGCATCGTAGCCACTCTTCGCGGCAGCGAAGGCCGAACTATACTCCTCCGGGCGGATATGGATGCGCTGGAAATTCAAGAAGAGACGGGCCTTCCATACGCTTCGCAAATTCCAAATCGAATGCACGCATGCGGCCATGACGGCCACTCGGCCTGTTTGTGCGGCGTGGCAAAGACGCTTGCGACTCATCGCAACGACCTCCGCGGGACGGTGAAGTTCGTGTTTCAGCCGGCGGAGGAAGAAGCCGCGGGCGGCAGGCTCATCGTCGAAGAAGGCGTGCTCGATGGCGTCGATGCCGCCTTCGCGTTGCACGGATGGCCAAGCATTCCCGCGGGCCACGTTGGTCTGCGCTCCGGCTGGACAATGGCCGGGGCAGACATCTTCAAGATCACCGTGAAGGGGAAGGCGTGCCACGGGGCCGATCCCGCGGCGGGGATCGACCCGATTGTCGTCGCGGCGCACATCACGACCGCCCTGCAGTCCGTCGTCAGCCGGGAACTTAACCCGTGGGACACGGGTGTGGTGACGGTTGCGAAGATCCACGCGGGCAGCGCCACGAACATCATCCCAGGAAGCGCCGTGCTTGAAGGCACGTTTCGAAGTCTCAACGCGGGCGTACGCGAAGTTATCGAACAAGGCATTCGCCGCATTGCGATGAAAACCGCCGAAGCCCATCGCGCGGAAGCGGAGGTTCACGTTTCGGAGACGCGCTATCCTCCGCTGTACAACGACGAGGCCACAACGGCCTTCGTCCGCGAGACGGCGCTGTCCGTGCTCGGCGCGGATCGCGTGATCGACTCGCCGTATCCGTACATGGGTGCGGAGGATTTCTCCTTCTATCTTCAGAAAGCGCCGGGGACTTTCATCTGGCTTGGGGTCAATCCGATTCCCGGCGAGACTTACCCTTCGCTGCACAATCCGCGGTACAACTTCAGTGACGAAGCCATTCGCCCCGCGATCTTGTTGATGTCGAGTATTGCGATTCGCTATCTGAGCGAATCCGCGGGGTGATGCCTTGCCACGCGGGTTGACGGGTTTCAATTCGCTGTGAAATGATGCCCGTGCTCCGAACGCCACAACCAAGCAAAGAGAACTACTGCATGTGCGATACCATCGCAATCGTCAAGAAAGACCGGGTCTTCTTCGCGAAGAATTCCGACCGCGACCCCAACGAGGCCCAAATCCTGGAGTGGCATCCGCGCGCGTCCTACGACAAGGGGGCTCGGGTGACGTGTACGCATATCGAGATTCCGCAGGCGATGAAGACGCACGCAGTAGCGATAAGCAAACCGTACTGGATTTGGGGCGCGGAGATGGGCGCCAACGAGCACAATGTGGTCATCGGTAACGAGGCCGTGTTCACCAAGCAACCGTATGCAAAGACAGGCTTGACGGGAATGGACATGGTCCGGCTTGCGCTGGAACGGGCGGAGACGGCGGAGCAAGCCTGCGAAGTCATTGTCCAGTTGCTTCACGACCATGGGCAAGGCGGCGGGTGTGGGCTGGAAAAGCCCTCTTTCACGTATCACAACAGTTTCATGGTGGCAGACTACAAGTGCGCATTCGTGCTGGAGACCGCAGGCCGAGAGCACGCAATCGAGAAGGTGCAAGGCGTGCGTGCTTTGTCCAACGGTCTTTCGATACCGGAATTCGCGGCCAAGCATACCGATGGCCTTAGGACGCGCCTGTCGCGTTGCGGCGTGCGCAGCGGCCGTATGGCGGCATTGGGAGGCCGGACCCTTGGTCCGCTGCACCTGTTCGCCGCCTTGCGTGACCATGGCTTCAGGCGGACAGTTCCCGGCTATTCGAGGATAAACGGGGGGATGCAGCACGTTTGCATGCATGCCGGGGGCATGTTCTTCAATGCGCAGACGACGGGCTCGTGGGTATCCGAATTGAGCAAGTCCGGCGCGCAGCACTGGGTGACGGCGACCGCCGCCCCGTGCACTTCGCTCTATAAGCCTGTGAACGTGTTGAAACCATTGAATATGGGCAATCCCACCGATAAGGCCGGCGATTCGCTCTGGTGGCGGCACGAGCGATTTCATCGGATCGTTGCCCGCAACCCCGATGCACTGCGCGACCTGTTTGTGCCCGAGCGCAACGCGACCGAAGCAAAGTGGGTGGAGAATCCTCCTGAACCGGCGGACGCATTTGCCGAGGGAGATGCCCTTTTGGAGAAATGGACTCAGGCCGTAGGCAACCTCTCCGCCCCGGATGTGCGCCCTTCATGGGTTCAGAAGTATTGGGCTAAACGCGCACGGATGGCAGGCCTTCAGCCTTAGCATTTCCGCCGGAGTTGCACCGCCGCC
>JBHEKO010000094.1:0-18148 GCA_041859475.1 Candidatus Hydrogenedentales bacterium | reverse complement strand
TGCGTATGGGTGATTTCGTACTTGAGCGTGCCGTCGCCCAAACGTCCTTCGCACGTATCGAAGGGGCGATCCGGCGGCATCGCATTGGGCGTCACTTCCCACGACAAATCCACGAGTTTGTACTTCGTCAGGTCGATATCGAAAACCATTTCAACCTCGCTTCTGCCTCGTTAGGGTCGAATTCACTGCACGTTCACAGTCAAACGCGTTACCTCGTCGCTGTCTTCAGTGACGGTCGTCACTCGGAACTCGCTGACCTTTGCCAACGCCTTTGCCGCGGTTTCCGCACGCTCAAACGGGAGCAGACCGCGATTCGCGAGCAGCGGTACAAAGGCCTCCGAAATAAAAGACGCGTTCGCGATTATCGCCATTCGGGGAGGCGCGGCCGGATCGAGCGGCGGCGCAAGACTCGCAAACAGGCCTGATGGCTTGCCGCTCTGGATGCGGTCGACGGCGGTCTTCACGTCGCCCATTTCGGTAGCGACGGCGAGCACGTCGCCGACGAGCGCGTACTGCACTTGATATCCCGTGGCTCCGGGAATCGGGATCGATACGATGCTCACGCCGTTGTAGTTCTCGACGGCCAGTGCAGAGGCTGCGCTCCTGGGCGTCTCGCGGGCCTGCCCTTCGCCAATGCGTGCGAGCAACACGACGTTCGGCCTTCCGGGACTGCCCTTGGTCGCGGCGACGGCCAACTCGCCGTCCAACGATTCAAGCATGCTGCGCGCATCGCCGGGCAAGGACCGCTGCACCCCAAGGCTCCCGGCAAGTTCTTGCATAAGCGACTTGCCTGCATCCGTCATCGACAGTGCAGTGAACCCGGTTGCGCTCGTCGGCAACAAGGGTGCCAGGTGCAGCGCCGCCGCTGTCTTTTCCTTATCTTCCGGACGGCGCACCGTCGCTTCCAGCGAAGTCTCTCCGATACGCCATGCAACGACAGACGGAGTGTTCGCGTCCGGTGCAGCCAGCAACGCGGAGAACATGCGCGAGACAAGGGCCAAGGAAGCAGGCCCCGCTTGCGTGGAATCCGGCCTGGCCGAAGCCGCGCCGCGCACGATTTGGATCAGGTCCGCCGTTTCTACATCGGATGCGTTGTACGCGATTGCCTTGGGCTGCTGCGCACGCGCGGCCACGGCCTTTGCAAGTTCAACGGAATTGCCGGCCACCAAACCCTCCGGCGTGAAATACCAGCACAGGCGCTCGTCTTCACGCACCTGCAATGGTGTTGCATTGCCCGCAAGCGGCTCCTCGCGCACGGCCTTTCCCTTTGACCAATCCGCGACAGCTTGCTCCATGAACTTCTGGCTGTACCGCGGCAACACGGCGACATACGCCATTCGATTGTTGATCTGCGCGAACAACGCGGCGGGATTGATCTTGGAGCCGGGCTTAACCGCCGGCTCTGGAGTCGTCTCCGCAGCCGGAGGCCCTGGGGCAAGGAAGAGCGCAAGCGGCAAACCGGGATCGACGCCTTTCCCCATCGCGATATCGATGATGTCTGTCGCGTTGGACTCACCGGCCAAGGTCGCGAGAGGGCGCGCGAGCACCTGAGCTTCGACGTTGATATCCACGTTTTCGGGCGCGGCGCGATCGAGGAGCAAGAGCAGGGCTTGATATGCCCCGTCGAACGTGGGAAACACAAGCGCTGTCGAGCATTGGTCCGGCATCAGGGCGATGAGTTGCCCGGTTGTGAGGGGCGGCGCCGAAGGCTTCCATGCATTGCACCCTATGCCACAGACCGCGAAGAAGAGCGCGGCCAAGACCGATTGAGCAATTGCGCGTCGTACACGTTTACGTGCATTTACGAGAAAGGACATACAAATCCTCGGGGCTATTGGGAAATTGGAAGGTTCTTTCCACCGCGCGTCAACAGTATGGGGGCACGATCGGATTTGCGGTGCTTTGTGATGTTCAGGACATGATGGTCGCTGGACTTGACGTTGCGCTCGGCGTAGTCGCGCGCCGCGGCAACATCGTCGAACACGTCTATCATGATGGCGTCGAAGCCCGCGTAGTCACCGTAGAGCTTTCGTCCGAGCGCCGCCAATTGCTCGTCGGTCAGTTGCGCGGGGGCCGCCAGTATCATCCCTTTCAGCGACAGCACATTCGGCCCAAGTGCGCGCGCCTCTTCGGCGGTTGGGCCCCATTCCTTCAGAACCTGCGTCGAGGGGGTTCCATCGGGGGCAAGCTGCGGGGCGGGCGGTTCGCTGGGCGCGGCGACGGCCTTCTCAACTTCCGCCACGACATCGCCACCCGGCATCGGAATGGCGCCCCGTTCGATTCGGGCTTCCTCGGGCAACCCACTTGAAAGCCGCGCCACTTCCCCACGAAGCCTCTGATTTTCAGCGTGCAGGTCGGCCACAAGCAGGTCGAGCGTTTCGTCGACGGAATCTTGA
Source organism: Candidatus Hydrogenedentales bacterium (assembly GCA_041859475.1). GTDB lineage: Bacteria > Hydrogenedentota > Hydrogenedentia > Hydrogenedentales > SLHB01 > JAIBAQ01. The sequence continues at coordinate 15,752 of JBHEKO010000094.1, read as the reverse complement.
AGCCGGCGCATCTCCGTGCGCAACGCCGTAACTTCCGTGCCGAGTTCTTCAATCGTCTTTGGTGGTTGGGGCGCGGCAGGCGTTTCTACGCCCACGGGCATCTCAAGCGGAGGCGGCAATTCGCGCGGCGTTTCCGCGCTCATACGCACGAGGGCTTGGTTCAACTCGCGTACGGCGTCGGGCTCCTTCGTCTCTTCCTTTGCCGCATACACAACGGCTTTGGAAGGCGCATCGTCGCGGCCACAGCCGATGAGGCATGAGGCGAGAGTCAGAGACAGAAGTCCAATGCCGATTCGCGCACGCATCGATGGTGGTTCCGCAGTCCTGCCAAGTTGCTCAATGTGCGTTGCAAAAGCCAACGTGCATTGTAGCATGCCTCCTGCAATTCCGGCACGCGGAATATCGCTCAAGGAACAGCGGCAGGAATAGGCGCGTCGATTTCACAACCTCTCCCGTGCGTGCGCGTAGCAGCCGTCTCGTTACTTCAACGTAACCCATTCGCCGGGTTTGCACGCGTCGCCGAGTTTCTTGCCTGCGGCGCTTGCCTTGAACTTGTCGAAGTCTTCGCCCGCCGCAGGCAATTGGACAACCTCGCCTGCCTCGGCGCGCATAAGGCGGCGCTGGGCGTAGACGCGTTCCACGACGGTCAACGTCGCATTGGCTTCGGCATTGGCGCGCGCAATCTCGCGATAGAGCGCCTTGCGGTCGTCGTTCTCGGCGGACATAAGCTGCTGCGCTTCGTTCTTCTTCTCGGCGGAAAGCCCTTCGCTTTCACGCATGGCCACATACCCGCGATTGTCTTCGCCGATCGCGCCCGCCTTCTTCAACTCATTGAGTTTGGGCTGGCGTTCGCGCATCTTGTCGGCCAACTCCTTGATGCGGGGCGTCGATTCATTCAATTCAGCCGCATACGCCGGGACGACGGGCAAAAACGCGTACTGGAGCCGGTCCATCCAGCCGGGACGTTCCAAGCTGCTCTTCTCCGCGGGAACAGGCAAATCGTCGGACTTGCCGTCGATGTAGTCGAGCACGCCGTCGGCTTGCTGCTGAATATGGCGGATATCGAGAACGATGTGTGCGTCGATCTTGTGCTTTGTTGTGATGACGCATCCGAGGGCAATTAACGAGGTTGCGGTCACAAAGGCAAACAGAATACGTTTCATTGGGCCTTCCTCCTCAGGTGTGTATGAGACGACCCGAACCCGGGTTTTATTCGATTGCAGTTTCCTTGCGCTCAGCCTACTCGTTCCATTGTAGCGGGTCGGTCGAGATCTTTTCGATGTCTTCGAGTTGGGCGTCCTGGCTCAACTGCAGCCCCTCGGCAATGGCGCCAAGATCGACTCCTAAATCGATGGTGAAGTCCAGGGTATCGCTCGTTAACGCCACCGGGCCGGTCAGCCGTTGATTCTCCCCCGGCTCCCCCTCCAAGCGAAGCGACACCGTCGCCGAGTCGAATTGGCGCATCGGATCGTCGCCGATGGTCTTCTTGCGAATGCGCCGGTTGAGGAACTTCAGTCCCGGCACCTCACTCGTAAGCGCCGTCAGCAATAGCTGTTCCACCGATTCCCGGTTGAGCGAGAACTCCTTGTCGGAGGCGAGTTCGACGCGAAAGTCGGTGATCCCCGCTTTGGCCCACTCGAGTTCCGCCTCCCCTTGCGCGATGCCGGTCAGCAACACCACGGGCGGCTTGTATTCCTTCGTAAACGTTTCCAGGTTCGTGCCCGTCACCTTGGCGATAAGCTTTCCCCGGCCCTCGGGACCGAAAAGGTCCACTTCCGCCGATACCGTAGCAGCGCCGCCATACATCGTGGCCGTTACTCCGTCGGCGCGCACTACCCCGTTCTCCAAGGTAAACGCACCATCGACCTCCGTCAGCAAACCACCGCCCGCAGCCGCATTGGCTGCGTGGAATTTGCCATCCCCGCTGGGCGCGCCGTTGTACCGCAACGACCCTTTTGCGGTGACGCCGCCCAAGGCGGCCAACGCTTCCGCCAACACGAATGAGCGCGCGGTGACGTCCCACGCAAGGTCGGCGCGAGGGCCATCCGCGGCGTAACCAACCGTCCCTGTGACGTTCCCGGAGCCGTCGCTGGAGTCAAGCAGACGCAGATCGACGAGGGGGCGGAGGTCTGTTGCGACCGCAAGTTCGCCGCCCACCGATACGGGCGAGAGGGACGCCAAGGCAAGACTCTCGCTCGTGGCGCTCGTCCCATCTCCCCAAAGGACATTAAGACCAGCCAGCGAACCGGTGCCATCCTTCGTGTCGTACCGCGCCGTCGCCGTCACAACAATCGGAGTGCCGTAGGGCGAGGCAAGGCCGCCGTAGCCGAATCCATCGCCTTTGAGCGCGATCTTGCCGCTCACGACTCCGTCTTTGTAGCGAAGGGGCGCGTCGATTTCGACGGCCCCCGACAGGCCCGCAATACCAAGGTCTGGCGCCAGATAATCGAAATCGAGTTTCCCCACAACATTCGCCGTCGCCGCGAGCGGCCCCAACTTCACGACGAGATCGTTCAGGATTAGCGCCCCATTGTCGGTCAGCCGAACGGCCAATGCCTTGCTCCTGAATTCGCGCGATTTCGTGTTCGCAACCAAAGCCCCCTTGACCTCCAAGGGCTTGTCCGCGGGAACCTCAAGCGTACCCGCGCGTATGGGGCCAGCCGCCAGATCCAGGTCGAGCGTGACGGCCTCGCCGTCCATATCGAACTTTACCGCGCCTTTGAGCGCCTCCGTATCCACTTGCGGAAGCCCAGGCCATCCCAGTGCCGCGAGCATACGATTGGGATCAATGTCCTTCAGCAGGGCATTGCCTTTGAGGCGCGTCGAGGAATCGATGATGGCGCTAACATCGCATTGCGCCTTTCCAAGACGCAGTGTCCCCTTTCCGTCCAGCATGGGCCCAATTGCGGCATCCGTACTCCCTTTCCCGGATGCCGTCACGGCGAGTTGGTTCTGTTTTCCCGCGGAGGGCGCAAGAACAGGATCGATGGACAGATTCATCGTGTAGCTTGGGAGATTCCAAGTCGCCTCGAAGGTCCCCTCGACTTGGCGCATTCCCGGGACTTGCTCAAGCAATGGCCGCATGGCAACCGGTAGCGCCGCCGCAAAATCTTCCCTGCTCCATGCAAGCAACGTAGCCGCGCCAGTCCCCTTGTCCACGTTGCCTTCGGCAATCACCTTCATTCGTTGGCCACGGTTCAGACGCGCCTCTCCCTCCAATCGCTGCCCGGCGAAGGCGCCCGCGAGGGCAAAGTCGCCCTCGTACACCTCGTTTCCCGCCGCGCCCAGAAGCACCCCCTCGGCGGCAACATTGATGGTGGATTTCAGTAGTGCGACCTGAGACCCTCCAAATGTAATCGCGGCCTGTGTGCCCGAAAGGTCAAGCTGTTCGAAAGACATCGGAGCCGGCGAGAACAAGGACAAGAGTCCGGCGATTCGCGACCCGTTTATGCGGCACTCCTGGAGGTTGAGCATGGCCAAATTGACGATGAACAGATGCGCCACTTCGACGCTTCCGCTCAGCGCAATTGTGTCGGGAATCGAAACACGGGTATTGATCTGCAGGGGGTGTCCGCTATCCAAATCGAAATCGACAACCCCATTCGAGAATGTCTGGCGCGTCGCAAGATCCTCTCCTTGCACAAACCCCGCGACCTGATGTCCGCTGAGCCGGAGGGACGGAATGCGCGCCCCCCTGAAGCTTGCTTCAAGACGCAATCCGTCAAGCTTCATCGATGCCTGCGGCGCAGCCACTTCGACATCGAGGCGTTCGACCGCAACGGTTCGCGGAAGATACTTCGCCGACGGATTCCCCTCCGGCGGCGTGCTCTTGGATTCCTTAACAAGGAACGCGTAGTTTGTCGCAGCGGGATCGGAAGCGTCGATGTGCACGGCCACGCGGTATATGGAAAGCGCCGCCAGGGGGCGCCTCAACGACATCGCATAGTCGAGCTGTGCATTCTCGATGCGCAGGAGTGGTTTCGCGTACGACTTGGCAGCCACCTCGACCGAGCGAATCCGCACGGACGGTATGAGCGACAGACCTTCGATGTCCACGGATGCGCCCAGTACCTTGCCTGCGGCCCATTCTGCGAGCTTGGTCTGCGGCCAACCCGTCAGGAGCAGGATAGCGAACGGCAATACAATCCCCACAAACAGGAGGACGCGCCGGAGGCGCCTGCGCTTGGGAGGCGTCTCTGGAACCTGCGTTGGTACCGTCATTGAGCACCGCTCAGGGTTTGGAGTTCGCGCTATCTTCCAGGATCTCTATCTTGATTTGACCGATAACGGGAATCAATTGCGCCTGCTGAAAGAGGTCGCCTTCGGCCAACTTAATGTGCGTCACGTCGGCAAGCGGCTCATCCCACGTGGGGTCAACGTCGATCCATTTTCCAACCCACACCTTCGCCCATTGATGGAAGTAGAAGCCCGGCTGCGACCCCGGCATGTAGAGGAGTCCGGCCACTTCGCGGGCGGGCAATCCTGACGCGCGCGCCAGCGCTATGTACAAAATGCTGTGCTCGGTGCAGTCGCCCTCCAAGCTGTCCAGCACTTCTCGTGCATTGGTAAGACGCGCCGAGAACGTGCTCTTCACGTTGCGATACACCCAGGCGCAGAGCTTCTGCGATATCTTCAGCGAATCCGTTTCACCGCCGGCGATCTCTTTGGCCTTGGCCACGATCTTCGGGTCGTCGCTCTGGACGAACAACGACGGCTGCATCCATTCCTTCACCGATTCGTCCACAATCGGCAGCTTCGCGGTTTCGAAGCCTTCCAGCGACAGCTTCTTCGCGAAGAACTCGAACCCGTCGCCCTTCTGGGTCATCTTCTGACGCTCGTCGTTGTAGAGATGCGCGGGCTGCAACGGGCCCTGCAACCGCAACCGAAGCGACTCGCGTCCGCGCGGGTTCTCGATCGGCGCGGACAGCATGGCGGCGTTCGACACGATTACGTCGTTGCTGTACGTGACGTCCTTGGCAATTTCCTTCGGCTCCAGACGCATCGTCAGCATGCCCGAGGTCGTGTCCTCCAGCGTCACGCCGCTCTCCGTCACATACGAGACCGATTCCATGTTCATCAGATCCAGCACGCTTTTCACACGGAAGACCTTGGTGGGAATGCCGTCGAAAATACGCTCTTCAATACCCACGATTTCGCTCGTCCCGTGGATCTCGCCAGGCTTCATCGGCTCGAAGAGCACGTAGGAAATGCGATCCCCTACTTTCGCCCCCTCCTTCGCCAGCTCGACTTGCTTCAGCGCATCGCGCAGAGACTCTTGGGGTTTAGGCAACCGCTTCTCCGTCGATTGTCCGCCCAGTCGCGACGTGAGCACGATCTCGTCGCCCTGCACCACGGCCTCGAACTTGGAGGTCCCTTGACTGTCCTCCACCTCCGAGTCGACGCGCACAAGACTTCCGTCCGCCGCATACTGCCGTTTGGCGAACACGCGCATGTCCTGCCGAATCCCGCCCATAGTCAGGCGGAAGTGCGAGTCCTCGGTTACGGCAACGACTCCGCCCTCCAACTTCTCGACGGCGCTCACCGAGTAGCCGGACTTCTGCCCGTTTAAATACAGCCCGTACCACGTCTCGCCGACGAGATCGGTAATGTCGATCGATTGCGCCACAAGCATGCGTGGGAACAACGTGAGGAGGATCATGAATATGACTCGCTTCATTGGGATGCTCTCCTGAAACCTAGCTTCCGGCATTGTAGCCCATGCGTGCTATGGCCGCACATTCCTTTTACGCCGCACCACCAACAGCGCGCCCGCGAACAAGACCAGGCAAAGACTGATCGTTTGCGACACCGTCATACCCAATACCGATCGGGCGCTGTCGCCTCGGAGAATTTCGACGAGAAAGCGCAAGCATCCATACAAAAGAAGGTACAGAACGAAGACCGAGCCGTCCCACGACTTCCTGCGACGACAAAAGATTAGCACTCCAAAGACCGCTACGAGTCCCAGGGTCATGTAGAGTTGGGTCGGGTGCACGGGAAGCGAAGCAGCAGCATGCGCGTCGATCAATCCCGCATCGCGTTGTGCCGAATAGGCATACCCCTGAGCGGGGAATTGCACGGCCCACGGCAAATTCGACGGCTCGCCGAAACAACACCCGTTAAGGAAACACCCGACGCGCGTGATAGCTTCGCCGAGCGCCAGGAATGGGGCCATGAGATCGAATGATGCCAGGAGAGGCGCGCGGTTCCAGCGAAGGTAGAGCGAAACGGCCACAAACCCACCCAAGAGACCGCCATAGAAGACAAGACCGCCCTCCCAAAGCAAAGCGGCGCGCCAAAGGTTCGCCGCCCCTTCGTATTGAACCACGTAGAACAGGCGCGCTCCCGCCAACGCGCCCACCAATGCCCACACCCCGAACATCGGGCTCAGTTCAACGTCTCCCGCGCGCCGCCGCGATTCGCGAGCGGCCAACAATGTGCCTACAACGAAGGCTACCGCCAGCATCGTGCGATACGCGAAAAATGTAATGCCGAATAGGGTAAATAACTCGGGGCGCACGGGGTCGCTCCAGTCTATTTCGAATGGTGTGTTTGCTTGTCTCGCAAAGGAAGCCTAACACAGCGCGTCAAGCGGGCCACACTCGAACTGCCGCCGCACTCACACCAAGCCCGGCGAGAATCCGGGAATCGTATCCGCATAACGCAGCCAATGCTCGAACATGAGCACGGCCCAGAGATGGTGCCCAAGATCTTCGCGGCCACTGCCGTGCGTATCGAAAAGGTCCTTGACTGCCGCGGGGTCGAGGTAATCGCGGAGCTTGGCGTCGTGCGAAAGCGCAACGTCGTTGAAGTGCTCCCGCAGGTCCGTCCGAAACCAGCGATGAATCGGAACCGCGAAACCGCGTTTGCGTTGCTTCAGAACGTCGGACGGCAAATAGGCGCTCAGCGCTTTCTTCGCGACAAGCTTGGAGACGACGCCCTCCAGCTTCAGCGCAAATGGCAGGCTGTGCGCGAATGCAACCATGCGCTGATCGAGCAGGGGAACGCGCGCCTCAAGCGACACCGCCATGCTCATGCGATCCACTTTCGTCAGGATGTCGTCGGGTAGGTACATCACGAAATCTTGCCGGAGCATCCAATTATCGTAGTCGAGATTCGCTCCCCGCTCCGCGTGATCGTGGAATCGGTCGATACCGCTGGAAGCAACCGCCTCGGCAACGCCGGGCCGAAAAAGCCGGGCGCGTTGCTGTCCGCTAAAGCAGGTCTGCCGGCGCCGAAACGCCTCGTGGGGATGCAGGAACGAGTCGCTGCTGAAGCGGCGAATCTTCATGACTTTGGGCGAATCAGGCCAAAGGCGCAGCGCCATGTCGACTGCCGCGCGCGCGAATCTCGGGACTTGCCGGTACCGATGTACATTGCGCGCCATATGTAGCCACGTATAGCCCGCGAACAACTCGTCGCCCCCATCGCCGGACAACGCTACCGTGACGTGTTGCCGCGCAAGGCGCGACACCAGCCATGTCGGCACCGCCGATGAATCGGCGAAGGGCTGCCCGAAATGGCGAATAAGGCCCGCGGCAACTTCCACCGCATTGGGCTTCATGATCTCTTCGACGTGATCGGTGCCCAAGTGCTCGGCGACCAAACGGGCATAGCGAAGCTCGTTCGCGTGGGCATCGTCGAAACCGATGGAAAACGTCTGCACGCGCGCCCCGCCTGCTGCGCACATCGCGGCCACGACTGCCGACGAATCCACGCCTCCGCTCAGGAAGGCGCCCAGCGGCACGTCGCTTACGCACTGGCTGCGAACGCATTCCAGTAGCAATTCCGTGAACCGCTCCACGGCGGAATCGTGCGACCACGTCGGGTCGGCTTCAAGCTCGGGCTGCCAGTACGGCTCGACGCGCAGGGCGCCATGCTCGAGAACAAGCTTGTGCCCGGGCGGCAGTTGCATTGCATCGCGAAGGATGGTGTCCGGCGCGGGAACGTATAGATACGTAAAATAAGCGTCCAGCGCGGCGGGGTTCAGCGCGCCGTCTACAAGCCCAGACTGCAGCAGCGCGTCCAGTTCCGACGCGAACAGCAGCAACCCGTTTCGATACGAATAGAAGAGCGGCTTGATTCCAACGTGGTCGCGCGCGATAAGCAGGCGATCCTTCGTGGCGTCGTACAGCGCGAAGGCGAACATCCCGTTAAGCCGCGTTAGCGCGTCGTCTCCGAATTCCTCGTAAGCATGCAAAACGACTTCCGTGTCGCAGAGCGTGCGAAACGTGTGACCACGCTCTTCCAGTTCCCGTCGAAGCTCCCGGAAGTTGTACACCTCGCCGTTGTACACAAGCGCGAGGGATCCGTCTTCGCTTAGGAACGGCTGGCGCCCTCGGGAGAGGTCGATAATGCTGAGGCGTCGCATAGCCAGCGCGACATGCCCTAGCGACCACACGCCCGAGTCGTCTGGTCCTCGATGGCTCAACGCGCCGTTCATGGCAGCGACGCGTTCCATGTCCGGCGACCGGCCGCGGTCGGCGTGCGCAATTCCGCAAATCCCGCACATGCCTCAGCCTCCCTCTCGCGTGACGCTTGCCAGCAAATGCACGTACAGCGCCCGGTGCGCGTCAACCATGCGCTCCACGGTTAGTTCGGTCCGCACGTACGCGGCTGCGCTCTTCGTCAGCTTGTCGCGCTCATCGGCGTGATCCAGCATCCACTCCACCGCATCCGCAAACGCGCTCGCGCTTCGTTCATGCACAAGCTTCCCCGTGACGCCGTCCTCGACCAGCTCGGGAATTCCGCCCACCGCCGCCGCCACGACGGGGATCTCGGCTGCCATGGCCTCCATAATTGCATTGGGAAACCCTTCGGATTTCGAGCATAGCACGCACACGGACATGACTCGGTAGAGGTCGGCCATCTCGTGGATCGACGATGCCTGCGTGAAATGCGTTTCCCAGCCTCGCTCGGCGATTGTCGCGATCACCTCGTTCAATCCCGGCCCTGTTCCCACCAAAAGGAAATGCACATCCGAGCGCCGTCGCATCAGTTCTCCCGCCATTTCGAGAAACAGAGTGTGGTCCTTTACCGGACTGAAATTGGCGACCATGCCAATCACGGGGATTTCCTGTGGAATGGAAAACCGCGTGCGGATTAGCTCGGGCACAGCGGTATTCTGAAATGCCGAAGCGTCGATGCCGTTGTATATCACGCGGTATCGCGACGGGTCTTCCCCCTCCTGCTTCGCCGCAAACTCCGCCGCTGCGCGGCTGTTGGCCACAATGCAGTCCGCCAGTTCGTTCGCTTTCTTTTGCATGCGGACATGCCTGGGCTTCTGCCAGTCCGCAAGCTCTCGACGGCTGGACACCACCACGGGGACCCCCGTGCTACGCGCAGCCTGATTCGCCACGAAGTCGAACCCAAACAAGAACGTGTGCACAATGTCCGGACGGTGGCCGCGGTAGATGCGGCGCAGTTTCCACCCCAGCGAAAAATCCCAGCCGCCCCAGCCCTCAATCACATACACGTATGCTCCCAGGCGGCGTGCTTCTCCCGCCAATGCCCCCTCGCTTCGCGTGCAGATGACCGTCAATTCGTGATCTCGGGTAAGGCCCGCGAGAAGATGAAGCAACTGCCGCTCCGTGCCTCCGGGTTCCATCGAAGGTATTACATAGCAGACGCGCTTGACGGTGCGAACGCGCGACACACTCATGCCAAGCCCTCCAACAACGCAGCCATGCGCAGGGCAGCTCCCGAAAGGCTGAATCGATCCGCGACGATCTGCCTTCCCGCCTCGCCGATGCGACGCCGCTCATCGGGATCGCGCAAGCGCTCGAATGCGTCAAGCCATTCGCGCGTCGTCCCGGCAAATAGTCCACTCGCTCCGTGCTCGATCATATCTCTCACCGCCCCAAAGGGCGTGGCAATGCAGGGGACGCCGCACGCCATGTATTGAAGCGCCTTCAACGCACATTTGCCTCGCGTCCATTCGTCTTTCGGCAAGGGCATGATTCCCACGCTGAAACTTTGAATGGCGGACACTTCCGTTTCAAACGTCCAAGGAACGACCGTCGCATTCGGCACGGGGTTCCGCACGGGATCGACGCCAATCAAATGCACTTCACAGTCCTTCATCTTTCCGATTGCTTCCGCCGCCGCCGCGAGGTGCGGCGTCGTGCTGGGATTGCCTATCCAGCCGATGCAAAATCTCCGATCGTCTCGCGGTCCGGGTGCGAAGCGTTCCGTGTCCACCACCGTCGGGAACAAGGTAGCGTTTCCCCCGTGCTTCTCCGCCTCATGCTTTAGCCAGGCATTGCCCGCCAGGACCAGGTCTGCAGCAGCCATCATTTTCCGCACCTGCGCCCCATCTTCAACCAGCCGCCGCACTCCCCTCAGGGGATTCGGCGGATGTAGATGCACGGCGTCGTCTATATCATAGACCAAACGTCGCGCCCGTCGCCGGACTATCGCGTGTGCGCCACGCACGTACGCCGACAGTATCGCCTTTTGTACGAAGACTACATCGTATCGGCCTGCGTCCCGAGTCTGCGCGATGCGGTTGCGCAATTCCGCCACGTGGTACCAGAAGGGACGCCGTTTGGCCCGGAACTCGTCAAGGCTTACCGCGGATGCTACGGTACATTCGATTCCCATCGCTTGCAGCAAAGGCACGAATTGCGTCACGCGGTATCGCGGGCTTGCCGCGATATCGGGATAGAGCGTCAAGAACAATACGCGAAGTCTCGTGTCTCTACTTCCCACGATCGAGCGCCTCTTTCACACACTGCAACACCCTGCTCTCCGGTATCGTGCCCAGACATTGAGGTTCACCCAGGGGGCACACGCCTTCCTTCGTCATCGCAAGAGAGGTGTTCCAACACCCGAAGCATGGCCGTTCGTTCTTAATCGATGCGAACCCACCCGAAGGGCGCGTGAGTATCGCGGGTTCCGTAGGCCCAAACAAGGCAACCGTTGGTGTCCCCGTCGCCAACGCAAGGTGCATGAGTCCCGAATCGCAACAAATGAAGACTCGGGAAGCCCGCAACAGGCAAGCGGCGTCTCGAATGCCGGTCTTGTCCAAGAAGGAATCGTCAACCCCAATCGGTTCGTCTCCTTTTCCGAGTTGAATCACGCGATATCCTTGCCCAAGGAGCGATTGGCACAGTGCGCGCCACCGTTCGATAGGCCAGCGCTTTGTAGGCCATGAGGCTCCCGTGCTCACGGCAATTACTCCTCCCGCATTCGCGGCCAAGGCATCAACCGAAGGCGACGACCAATCGGCGTAGTGGAGCTCGGGCGCGCGCCGCGGCGTGGCCACGCCCGCCTGTGCCGCATAGTGTTCAAGCCGGAACCGGTCGCGCGGGGCCCCACGCAAAAGCACGTAGCGGTCCAACCCATCGGCCTCGGGAGGACGGTCGCCACTGTACACGCCGTCGACAAAAGGAGAGTCCAGCAACAATTCGGGGTAATTGCACCACGCATCGATTCGCGCGTACGGGTGTTCGGCCTTGAGCGCTTCGTAGATTGGCAGCGCCATAATCTCGTCCCCGAGCCGCCACCGCGTTTCGACGAGAATGCGCGCAGGCGCGCGCAGAGCACGCTTGACACGCCAGCGCACCGCGCGGCGCAGCCGGTTTGCCCTCCGAACCAGCGGCCCGTACCGGTCCTCAAACGAAAAGTCGCTATCCATCGCTCGGTTTTGTCCCACCCGTGTCGACGCAATCCCATGAAAGGATACGCTGATTTCTTTCTCGACGCGAAAACGCTGTGATACGATACAGGACACGAACAGGTTTTCAACGTGAGGCGGTTCCATGAAGCGAGTGCTCTTTTCGATTCTCTGCATCGTCACGGTATGTGCCTCCGCGCACGCGCAAGGCGTGGTGGGGGACTTCCTGAGCGGCAAGCTCGTCAATCCCAAGGTCGGGCAATGGGCATGGTACGACTTGGTCGATACGCACGGCGGCCGGAAATATGTCGTGCGCCAAGCGATTGTCGGCGAAGAGCAGGTGGCACGCAAGGATGGATACTGGGTCGAACTCGAGGTGCTCCCGGAAGTCGGGTTCAAGGTGGTCTATAAAATGCTCCTCACGGGACCCACAAGCGATCCCTCGAACATTCACAGAGTCATCGAAAAGTCCGAGCCCGAACCGGCCCGAGAACTGGCCGTCGATACGAGTGCGCAGAGTGAGCCGGCTGCAAAGCCTCCCAAGCGGAAATCCATCGGAATGGATGAGATCGAGACCCTGGACGGCAAGGTGCGCGCCGAGCATTATGAGATTGTGGACGGCGAGAAGACGATGCACCTTTGGATAAACGAGCAGGTTACGCCTTCGGGAGTCGTGCGGATGCGCGCTCCGGATGGCGAGATGACGCTAAGGAACTACGGAATCGGCGGCAAGAACGCGGAGAGCGCTATTCGGGAAATACCTTTGAGCGCGGACACCCCGAAGAAGACCCTTGAACCGGAAGTGCGGCTCGGCCAAGAGCCCGAATCCAAAGGCGCTGGCGAGTCGAGTGGGAAACCGAAGAAACAACCGGATGGAGACACCCCATGAGTCTGCGAAAGGTCTGGTTCGGAGCGTTGGCGTGTATTGCGTTGGCTGCCTGCCAGACTCCCCAAAAACCTACCACCCCCCCGCCAACCCCTGAAGCGTACTACCGCTTCGAGCCGGCTTGGGGAATTTCGACGGTCCATGCCGGCGAAGGCCGCTACGCCGACCTGTTCGGCGGCGGCTCCAGGGCAATCTGGCTTGATTCGAACGCCGTCGAATTGAAGCGAACCGCATCGAAAGCACCTGCAACTCCCGAACCTGGAATCGACGCGGACGCGCGCGCTATCGCCGACGCGTACATCGTGATCGAATGCCACCTGGAATCCCAGTTCTCGGATATGAGCATCGCCTATGACGCCGTCCGGCTGAAAGGCATAACGCCGTATCTTGAACTGCCCGATGGCTCCCACATCGCACCCATTCAAAACCGAAGCTTTGGCCCCGTCGAAGAGGAGCAAGCCGGGGCGCTCAAATTGTTCCGGCGCACGACCATCGTCATCTTCCCCAAGAGCGACCTCTTTAAGGAAATGCCTGCGGTCAGCGCGGCGGAGCCCGCCGTTCGCCTGGTTTTGGAAGGCATCGGCTCCAAGTACTACTTCGAATGGCCGGGGCTAACCCCCTCCGTTCCCACGTGGCGCGCGCCCACCCCCGAAGAGGCCGTCTTCTACGGCCGATTGGGGTACTACGAATTGTTCTCGGAGATTCGGCGCATTGCCCACATCTTCGATTAACGGCTTAGGTTTGCCCAAGGCGGTACGATTGTGAAGGCGCTCCTGAAGTTTCTCGTGACCTCAATCGGCCTCGTGCTGATTCTCATTGCCCTGCTCGTTATCCTCATTGGCGCGCGCTTCGACACCGGCCTGAAACGCAGCATCGAGACAAGCCTCGGCTACGTCTATCAAACCGAAGTGACTGTCGACGAAGTCTCCATCGTGTGGTCCAAGGAAGCCTTCGACATCGGCGGCCTCACGATCTACAACCCCGAAAAGTTCAAGCAAGGCCCCGCCATGCGCTTTGCGAGCATCCTGGTTCGATTGGATCTCAACACGGTCTTCTCGGAGACCCCTACCATCTCCGAGATTGTCATACAGGATGCCCGCATCGACCTGCGCCATGAGGCGGGCGCGGGCACAAACCTCGGCAAGCTCGATGAGAATGCCTCCCGCTTGCGCGGAAAAGCCCTCGGCGTCGAAGCGCCCAAGAGCGCCAAGCGAACCTTTGTCGTCAAAAAGGTCCAATGCGATGGCGCAATGCTGACGCTCAGCTCCAACGTGTTGCCTGTCTCCAGCTTCGACCTCGCCATTGAACCCTTTGAAATGACGGATTTGGGCGCCGATTCACCGGTTTCCACCTCCGACGTGTGCGTGCTCTTCATGCGAAACGTGCTGCGCGAGGGCATCAGCGTCCAAGGCATCCTCAAACCCGTGGCCGAGGTTATTTCCAAGGAGTTGCAGCGGTTTCGCGGTGAAACGCAGACTCCAGAGCAACAGTCTGACTCGTCGGAAGAAAAGCAGTCCGATTCGTGAAGCATTGGTCGATTGTCATCGTCCAATGCTCCGATAACGTAAGTTGAACGGGGCGATATCGCTGCAATGCGAAGGCTTGTTGATTGCGGTGCCTCCCCTCCACCCATACAGGATGACAATTATGCGGAAAATGGCGTTGAGCGTAGCCCTTAGTTTAGCAGCCGGATTCGTTGGCGGCGCGACAGCCACGTGGCTTGTGCGCCCTCAAGCCGCCTATGCCCAAACGAGCAGCGCCCCCGCGCTTCCTCCCATCTTTGCCGTGGGCGCGACCCTGACGAGCACGATTGGAGAAGTGCAGATTCAGGAGGTCGCGGGCGAGTGGATTCGCGTCAGGAGCCTGAATTCCGCCGACGACCCGGTCGGCGGCAATTGGTGGATCAATGTCCCGGCCCAGCCAGGTGCATGGCGGCCCGAGGCGGCTTCCAGCACGGCCAAACCGGTCCGATAGCCCAAGGAAAACCATGCGTATCAACTGCTTTGCCGGCATTCGTATTGCACCCCTCTTGGGGATTTCGTGCGCCCTGATTGCGGCGAGTGTTGTGTGGGCAAACGACCCCGCGCCCTCGCAAACGCCGCCGAAGATGGTGATGAAGACCATTCGGGCGGAGCAGGCGCAGACTCTGGCAGACGGCTTGAAGGCGTCCCTGGTCACCATGAAGGCCTCCGGCCAGCAGCCGCAAGTGGTCGTGCGCGCCAGCGACGCAACCAGCGAGCCGTTTCTGAAATGGGCAGAACTAAAGGAAGGCGATACAATAGTCTCCGCGAACGGTTTGCCCGTGAGAATGCGGGATGATGTCGTAGAGGCCGCGGCCCAACTGAAAACGGGGTCGAAGCTTAGTCTCGACGTTACCAGACAAGGCAAGCCCATCGTCTTGCGCATACGGGTGGGCGAAACGGGGGGCGATGCGCCTGCCGCGCCTCAAGGCAAATCGAATCCTTCTGCCTCTCCGGATGGAAAGAGCGCCACGAAGCAGGCCGCGGGCGATGGCGCCATCGTGGTGAATGCCGAGCAGATGGAACGCGAGTTGGAGACACTTGACCCCGTCACCATGATGCTCCTGGCAGCTCCGCGCATGGTAGAGGACTCAAATGGCGCGATTGTCGGCATTACCTCCGACACCATGGGGAATATCCCGCTTGCCGGCCAAGTCGGGCTCCGCAGCGGCGACATCATTCAATCGGTGAACGGGATGCGCATCACGAGCGAAGCTTCCGTCTTTGAAATCGTGGACCGCCTGCAAGGGCAGAAACGCTTCGAGGCGCGTGTTCTTCGGAATGGAAAGCCGTTAACCCTGACCGTGGTCGCCGAGTAAAGGGCGCGTCCCGCCGGCGAATCCGCCTCTTGTTTCAACGGGACTCCACGCGAAATAGCGCGGCGCCCCCTTCTTCGTTCACCAAACGCAGCCAACTCGTTCCGCGCAATTCGTGCTCCACCGCGTCGTCCTCCGCATGCGTATCGGAGCAGAAGATGTAGTCAACCCGCCATTTCCGGACAAACGCCCGGCGCGCATCGTCCGGCGCTCCAGCTTTGAAGAATGCCGCCACGGCCTCCGCCATTTCGGCGGAATTGAGGTCGGACATGTTCATCGTGCCCATTCCGAGCACGACGCTGTTTTCCGGCCGCAGCGAGATGACGTCGCTAATCTGCGGACCCGGCGTGTACTCGGCGAGCACGCGTCCCGGAGGCAACTGCGCGATCACGGAAGCATCCGCGTCCGTCATC
>JBHEKO010000797.1:0-3753 GCA_041859475.1 Candidatus Hydrogenedentales bacterium | reverse complement strand
CGATGAGGTGACGGTTCCACGGTTGTCTGGCCAGGGCGGCGCCGGGATTCTCGAGCCACCAGACTCCTTGATCGGGGCCCCTGCGGTCGCTGTATGCGATGTCGAGGTCGGTGTCGCCGTCCATGTCGGTGGGTACGATGGACATGATCCAGCCGACCGAACAGAGCGGGTTCCAGATCCATTGGCTCGCGTCGTGCGGGTTGGAGGGGGCTTCAAACCATCCTATGCTGGCGTCCTTGTTCTTTCCTGCGGCTACGAAGTCGGGGCCGTGCTGTGCATCGATTTGGAGCGGCGCCGCGAACATCCATTGGCGGCCTTGGCTTGCTGGCAGTGGGGAGGCCGTCCATGCGGACGCATCGCCGTAGCGGGATTTGTCCGAGGGGGCCCAGTGTACGTAGATGGCGCGTTCGTCACCTTCGGTAGAACTGATGACGTCCGCGGAGCCGTCGCGATCCAAATCGGCGAAGACGGCGTCTTCCGGACTGGCTACCGTGCCGACCGTGACGACTGGCCATGGGGCACGGACCTTTTCCTTTTCGGGTTGCAGGTAGACGCGAATGACGCCGCCTTGCTCCCAGGCGGTTGCGACATCGGGCCGGCCGTCTGCGTTTGCGTCGAACAGGCGCGCACCGTCCGCTCCTTGGGAAGTCGCGTCAATCGTGTGGCGCTGCCAGGGTGTGCCTTGGACCGCGATGGTCTGTGCCCATGCGGTCGTGGTGACGACCGTGAGCGCCATGGCCAAGGCATGAAATCGGCCGCATGCGTGCTGTGTCATTGTTTGTTTCACATTGTTTGTCCTTGCGGTTCGCTTCTGGTACGTAAGGGTACATCATGGGGCTGGGACGGCGACATGGCGCCGGGGGTAGTCCTTCGGAAACCGGATAAGAGTGCAAGCAGAAGGGGATGTGGGGATAATGGAGATATGGAGATGAATGCAGACCCTTCTGGACGAGGATGAATGGTCGCGGATATCGGCCCCATCGTGTCTGTGCCGCAGCAACCCTCGGCGAGAAGAACACAGAAATTGTAAGATAGTGAAACGGATGAAGAAGGTGGAGTTGCCCTGTTTTGACGGACACGTAGGGGTAGATAGAATGGAGCAAGGAGACCCGACGTGGCCAAACGGAACTATGACGAAGAGTTCAAGCGAGATGCCGTGGAGTTACTGCTCAGCGGCGACAAGGATTTGAAGCCCCTGGCTCGTGACCTTGGGGTATGCCCCGCGACGTTGCGGGAGTGGCGCGACCGCTACCTGCGGAAACGAGAGCCCTCCCAGGGCCCCCCGAGGGGGGCGGCGCCACTGGAGGTTGCCGAAGAGCTCCGGCGGCTGCGCAAGGAGAACGAGACGCTCAAGCGCCAGCGGGAGATCCTAAAAAAAGCCTTGGGCATACTCTCCGAACAGTCGCCGGGAGGTATGCCTTGATTCACGCTTTGGCGACCACCTATTCCGTTGTTGAATTGTGCACGGTGCTGGAAACCTCTCGCAGTGGATACTACGCGTGGCGTAACGGCGGTAGAGGAAACCGCGCCAAAGCCAACGACGAACTGGCCGAGCACATTCGGGAAATTCACAAGAAGAGTCGCGGCGTCTATGGAATTCCTCGGATAACGAGAGAGCTGCACACCCGAGGGCATCGGTGCGGCCACAACCGAGTGGCCCGGATCATGCGCGCTTGCGGCCTGAAAGGAGTCAAGAAGACAGGATTTCGTCCGCGCACGACGGAGAGCAACCATGACCAGCCGATCAGCCCGAATCGCTTGGGTGAAGGCATTGTGATAACCGGCCCCAATCAGGTCTGGGTCACAGACATCACCTATATTCCCACGCGCGAAGGCTGGGCTTACTTGTCTGCCTTCATGGACCTGGGAACTCGCGCCATCAAAGGCTGGGCTCTACGGGATTCGCTGAAGACCGCCTTGGTCAGCGACGCCTTTTTGCAGGCGGTCTTTCGCTATAGACCGGCAGACCATCTCATTGTTCATTCGGACCGTGGCAGCCAGTATGCGAGCCGTGAATTTCGTCAACACCTTGTCGCGCACAAAGCGCTTGGCAGCATGAGCCGCAAGGGCAACTGCTACGACAACGCCGCAATGGAATCCTTCTGGGCGACCCTCAAAGCCGAGATGCGAATCACCAAGCCGTTCGAAACCAAGGAGCAAGCGCGCCTGGCACTCTTTGACTACATCGAAACCTTCTATAACCGCAACCGCCTCCACAGCTCAATCGGATACAGATCTCCGCTTGACGTCGAGGCACAACTAGACTCAAAAAGTGAACCTACTCAACTGTCCGAAAAAACAGGGTAATTCCAAAGGTGGTCCCAATGCGGTACGTGAGTGTCGTCGTCTTGAGTGTGCTGAGTGCTGGGTATGCATATTCGGCGGAGGCGGGTGACGAGGCGTTGCAGGGGAAGAAGCTGGGGACGATCTTCAACAACGATATCAACAACATCCTTTGGATGAGCACGGGGAAGGACATCACCGAAGACGAGTATCGGTATGCGGTGATGCGGATCCTCGACTTGTCGCAGGGGGTGTTTGCGCAGAATGTGGGGATGCCGGACCCGGTCATTTATCGGAGCACGGTAGCGACGACGTGGGACAAGTATCACGCCGAGGTGACGAAGGCGGTGTGGCCGGAGACAACGCCGGAGGATGCGGAGCGGCAGGCGGGGGCGATGCGGCGCTTGCTGGAGTTGGGCACGGACCCGTTGACGATCACGATAAAGGCGTGCCGGGAGCGGGGTGTGCCTATTGTCGCGAGTTATCGCATGAACGCGGAAGATTTTTATGCGGGGGAATTGGATCTGTACGATTTCGGGCGCGCCCACAAGGATCTACGCATCCAAGGGAAGAATTGCCTCGATCCGGCGCAGCCCGAGGTTTACAAGCATCGCATGGAGATCTTTACCGAGGTCGCGAACGAGTACGACATTGACGGCATCGAGTTCGATTTCCGGCGGTGGTACAACATGATTTCCGTTCCGCTGAAGAATTATCCGGTTCTCACTCGGATGGTGGCTGACACGCGAAAGATGCTCGATGAGACTGCGAAGCGGAAGGGCCGGAAGAGGATGATCCTGGGCGTGCGCGTCGGGCCAATGCTTGAGGGTGAATTCAAGAAGGAGGACTTTCCGGGCTCTTATTACGGAGAACCGACGAACGCATCGTGTAGGGAATTGGGGCTGGATGTGAAGACGTGGGTGGAGCAGGGTTTTGTCGATTATCTATGCCCCACGCTGTTTTCGCCGATGGGTCTGCCGCACACGAAGGAGTTCGTCGACCTGACGAAAGGGACGGAAATCGGTGTGTATCCAACGATGTCGTATACGCCGAATTGGGCGCACTACGATGGGCCGAATCCGCCTGACAACGACGAGATGCGGTTGAAGCACGTCCGGGAGATTTGTACGGAAGCGATCAAATGCTACGACGACGGCGCCGATGGCGTGAGCCTATTCAACTGGTTTTCGCATCAGTTCCCCGTTCCGGGTAAGGAGTACCAAGGGTGGGGTAGAAAGCGGGAATGGGCGAAGACGTATACGCCGGAGTCCTTGGGGTTTGGACAGGTGCAGCAAAGCATGATGCCGAAGCTGAAGAACGCGGAGGGGGTGCGGGCGTGTATGACACTGGAGTTGCCGGGGGAGTTGCGGGTGGATGGGGGGAAGTGAAGAAAAGGACCCAAAGGACCAAAGTGGAATTACCCCGTTTTTTCGGACAGTTGAGTAGGTTCACTTTTTGAGTCTAGTTGTG
>JBHEKO010000549.1:0-9799 GCA_041859475.1 Candidatus Hydrogenedentales bacterium | reverse complement strand
TCCAACACAAGTATCGGGTCGTTCGAAGTCTCGAACAGTGCGCGATACTTATGCTCGGATTCGGCAAGCCGCTTCTGCATGCGACGCCGCTCGGAGATGTCCCGGCACGCGCAATAGTAATAATCCTGACCCCGGATTGACACACGGCACGAACAAATTTCGACATCGTAAATGGACCCGTCCTTGCGGCGGTGCACCGTTTCGAAAACGCCGCCCTCTTGGCCCGCGGCCCTCATCAATTCCGCGATCTGCTCACGGGTCCACTGGGCATCCCAGTCGGTCACCTTCAGCTTGAGCAATTCCTCCTGGGTGTACCCAAGCATGCGGCAGAACGATTGGCTCACCTCCGCCACGTTCCAGTCCGAATCCAGCACCACGACGCCGTCGCTCGCCATGCGAAGTAAGGCTTCCGAGCGCACGCTCTGCTGCAAGATCTCCGATTCTTGCCGCCGCCGTTCCGTCAAGTCCACTCCAATCGCGACAATCGATCCATCCGACATGCGCACCATGGAGACACTCGACTCGATCAACCGTCCTTCGCGCGTGTAGAGCTTGAAATCATTCCATGCGCCCGTCGCGGCCACGAACACCCGCCGCACGTACTCCCGATAGACTGGGTCCGGACATAGCTCCGCCAGAATATCCCGCTCGCGCGCCTCTGCCAGCGACCACCCGTAAACCTTCTCCCAACAGTCGTTCACCCACATGAGGTTCCCCTCCCGATCCGTGAGCGAGACCATGACGGGGATGTACTGCAAGAGCGTCTGAAGAAATTCCTTCTGGCGGCGGACTTCGATCTCCGTTCTCTTGCGATCGGTGATGTCCGACCACGACCCCACAATGATGGGGTGGCCGCCGTCCCCCCCCCCAATCAGGCGCGTCTCATCCAGGAGCCAGACATACACGCCGTCCCGGCGGCGAAAACGGTATTCGTGGGTCAACGCCCCGGATTTGAGCACCAACACGGAGCGCGCAATAGCTTCCTCGCAATCCTCGGGATGGATGTTTGCTTCCCACCATCCGGGCGCTTTGGCCTCTTGTGTCGTGTAGCCAAGTATTCGCTGAATGTTCTCGCTGCCCCATTCGCCCACAAAGCGGCCACCCTCAAGACGAAGCGTGAAGAGCATGGCCGGGCTGCTGGTCAAGACACGGTCGAACAAGTCTCGCGATTCGCGCAGGTTCTGCTCTGCCCGATCGCGCTCCGCCTCCGCCCGCTTCCGTTCCGTGATGTCCAACCCCGCGCCAACGATTGCGACGATGTGCCCGTCCTCATCGCGCAGTGCCGACAACGTCAGATCGCACCAGACGGATGCGCCATTTTTCCCGACGAAACGCTTCTCGAGTCGAATTCCGTCGCGCCTCCCCTGAATGAGGTCCTCCATGTACTTCTCAGTGCTTTCGCGATCGCCGGGATGCGTAATGTCCACGCCGCGAAGGGCTAGCAACTCGTCGCGCGTATACCCCAGCACTTCGGGAAACCGGTCATTGCAGACGGCATAACGCCCTTCACAATCGGATGCCGCGTACAAGACCACATCATTGAAGACCAGCGCCTGGCATTGACGCTCCAGATAGGCAAGGCTATCGCTTGGGATTTGCTTGCTACGCGATTCTTTCTTGGAACCCTGAGTCATGGTGTTTTCGATCGTCCTTAGGGTCGATCGGCGTTTGGTCCAAGGACATTGCCTTAATTTCGCCACCCCCGCCACTGCAAGTGTATCACAATTGACCCATCTCCCATTTCCCTTCTCCCAGGTTGATACAGACCCCCAATCGAGATAGTATGACTGCGAATTCCGAGAAGCCTGGCTCTGCGCAGGGGACAGCAAATCCATGGAGGACCATGTCGTGGAATCTTCACTCTTTTCTCCAAACCATCCGCCCACCCGTCGCGAATTTCTCAAGACAACCGGAGCCGTGGCCGCCGGTTTGACGCTGGCCCAGTCCGCTGCCAGCCAAGCCCCCGTCGAGAAGCTCGCGCTCAACGGCGGACCCAAAGCCGTAACCTCCCCCGATTCGGACGCCTCGCACTGGCCCCGCTTCGGCGAAACCGAAGAAAAGGCCGTCCTAGAATTAGTCCGCAATCCCGGGTATGCGCCCCTCGACGACCTCGAAAAAGACTGGCGCGACCATTTCGGCTATCCCTTCGCAAAGGCCCACTGCAACGGCACAAGCGCGCTGGCCTCCATGTTCTTCGCCCTCAACCTCCCGCCCGGCAGTGAGATCATGGTCCCCAGCTACACCTTCTTCGCGACCATACTCCCCATGCGCATCTTCGGATTGGTTCCCGTGTTCGTGGACATCAACCCACGCACCTTGAACCTCGATCTCGAAGACGCAAAGAAGCGCCTCACTCCCAATACCAAAGCGATCCTTCCCGTTCACTGGATCGGATTGCCCGCCGACATGGACCTCATCTGCGATTGGGCAAAAGAGAAAGGCCTGATCGTCCTTGAAGACAGCGCGCACGCACACGGCGCAAAGCTCAAAGACAAGTACACGGGCCTGTGGGGCCGCATGACGATCTTCAGCTTCCAAGCCTCGAAGCCCCTGCCCGCAATCGAAGGCGGCATGGGCGTCTACCAAAACGCCGACGACCACGCCCGCGCGACGGCGTTCATGGACTATCAACTCGGCGGCGTCGACAAAGACAACGCCTACCTCAAGTACAAAGGCTCCGGTCTGGGCATGAAGTTCCGGATGCACCCGATGGCCGCGGCCCTGGCCCGATGCCAGTTGGTCGATCGTGAACCGCGCAACGCCGCCGGCGCCAAACAGGTTCGCGCACTCAACGACGAGCTGCTCCAGCTTCCCGGCTTGTACGAACAGTCCAGCGGGCGCAAAGACATGCAACGCCTGTACTACTCTTGGAACATGTTGTTCATCGACGAAAAAGAAGCCGGCATGACCCGCGAGGCCGCCGTCAAAGCGTTGTCGGCCGAAGGCGTGAGCGCAGCAGCCCAGCACTATCTGCCGCAGCATACGTGCGCCGTCTACCAAGAAGACGAATGGTGGCACCACAAGCCCACCATCCCCGAGCTTCCCGGCACGGACCAGGCCAATGCCACCGCGATCGCGCTGCCCTACTGGACCAAAGACGTGCCCGAGATGGTCGATCAATATAAGAAGGCGTTCCAGAAAGTCTGGGCGCACCGGAAAGAACTCGCGTAACACTCTCCAACGGTGTCCGAAACAAGGAGAACGGCGCCGGGACCTGCGAAAATCCCGGCGCCTTCATATACAAGGGGGTAACACGGCCATGATGAAAACGACGTTTTGGTGCCTGGGTATCGCGACGTTCGCCGCGATCGCGCTTTCTTCTTGCGCGGCGATGCCCGCAAACGCCGACGACGCTGGCAATCCGTTGGCGGTCCGGCTCGCGAGCTACGGCAAGTTCGAAGAAGCGGCATGGGAACACCTGCCGTCCCTTGGCGTTCACTACATCTTCTTGAACGTGCCCGCGCCTGACCAGATTGACGCAATCATGAAGAAGTTGGCAGACCACAAGCTCACGGCCCTCGTGATGCGCGGAAACACCGACCTCTCCAAAGACACGTGCGTCGATGAATTGGGCGTCCAGTTGGCGACCTGCGCGAAGATGGACGTCAAGTACATGTTCATCTCCGCCAAGCGCAACGACGCCCCGAAGGAAGCCGTGTTCGAACGCCTTCGCAAAGCCGGCGACATCGCCAAAAACTACGGCGTGACGATCACCCTGGAAACCCACCCCGACCTCGGCACCAACGGCGACGTGCAGGTCGAGACCATGAAGGCAATCAACCATCCCAATATCCGCGTCAATTTCGACACCGGCAACATCACCTACTACAACAAAGGCGCGGACGCGGTCGCGGAACTCAAGAAGAGCATCGACTACGTGGCCACGTTCGAATTCAAAGATCACGACGGCGGCCTCGAATCCTGGGTATTTCCCGCGCTCGGCAAAGGCATCGTGAAGTTCCCCGAGATCTGGAAAGCGCTTCAGGCCAAAGGGTATCAGGGTCCTATCACCATCGAATTCGAAGGGACCAAAGGCGTCGACCTGACCGAGGAACAAACCAAGCAGGCGATTGCGGAGTGCGTGAACTACGCGCGCGCGCTCGGCGCGACGAAGTAGCGGCGTCCCGATCCGAGTGCGGCCGCCATCCGCGGCCAATGAATGTGGGCTGACCAAAGGGGGGAGGAGACTATCGTGCATCCCGAAGCGCGCGAATTGATGACGCCCGATTATGCCATGCTCGTGGGTTATTTCGTGCTCATGCTGGGCATTGGGTTCTATTTCTACCGCCACATGAAGCAAATGAAAGACTACTTCAGCGGTGGCAATGCCATCCCATGGTGGCTAAGCGGCGTCTCGTTCTACATGACCAGTTTCAGCGTCATGGCCTTCGTGAACTACCCCGCCATCTGCTACAAGCAAGGCTGGGTCGGGATCACCTTGCTCTGGGTCGCCATCCCCGCAACCCTCTTCAGCGCAATGGTCTTCGGCGGACGGTGGCGCCGCGCGCGCATTCAGAGCCCCGTGGAATATCTCGAAACGCGATACAGCCCCGTATTGCGCCAAGTCTTTGCTTGGCAAGGGCTCCCCGTGAAACTGGTGGACGACGGAATCAAGCTCGTCGCCACCGCGACTTTCATCTCCGTGTCCGCGGGATTGGACCCGAAGATCTCGTTGCTCAGCGTTGGCACGATCATGCTCCTCTATACCTTCATGGGGGGCCTTTGGGCCGTGGCCGTGACCGACTTCATCCAGTTTGTCGTGTTGACCGTCGGCGTTATCGTGGTCCTGCCGCTCTCCATTTCAAAGGCCGGCGGGCTTACCGCTATTCTCAACGATTCGCCGAAAGAGTTCTTCAGCCTTACCTCGAAAGAGTACGGATGGGAGTACATCCTTCCCCTGGTCCTCCTTTACGGCCTCGCATGGAGCAGTATCAACTGGTCGCTCATTCAACGCTACTACTGCGTACCGAAAGAGAAAGACGCCCGCAAAGTCGGCTGGCTCGTCATCGGGTTGTACATCGTCGGGCCTCCCCTGATGTTCTTTCCCGCCATGGCAGCGAGCCGCTTCATCCCGAATCTCGACGATGCCGGACACGTCTATCCCGCCCTCTGCAATATGCTCCTCCCCGCGGGCATGCTCGGACTCATCATCGCCGCCATGTTCGCGGCCACGATGTCCACCCTCAGCAGCGACTACAACGTCTGCGCGAGCGTCCTGACCAACGACATCTACCGCCGCTTGCTCAGGCCCCACGCCTCCGAACGCGAATTGGTCCAAGTCGGCCGCGTCATGACGCTGGTCGTCGGAATCGCGGCGCTGGGCACCGCCTACGTCATTATGATGGCCGCCAAGTCGGAAGGATTGTTCCGCCTCATGGTGACCCTGTTCGGCGTCGCCACCGCTCCCGTAGCCGTGCCCATGTTGCTCGGCTTGGTCTCGAAGCGTTTCACCAGCCTCAGCGCCATCGTTGGATTTTTCGCCGGCACACTCGCCGGCCTGTTCTTGCTTTACGTTTCGCGCTCGACCGAGAACATGAATCTCGCAGGCGTCCTGTGGGACGCCGCCGCGAAGAAGTTCACGCTCGGCGGATTCGCCCTCGACACCGAGATCGCCATGTTCCTCTCCACAACCGTGGTGACGTTCGTGGTGATGGCGGTGGTGAGCCTGCTCATTCCCGCAAGCGTGGAAGAGAACGCGCGCGTGAAGGGCTTCCTCGCGAGGCTCGATGTCCCCATTGGCGGCCTTCCGGAAGACGCCCCGGCTACCGGCTCGACCATTATGTCCCCGTTCCGCATCGTGGGCATCTGCATCATCGCTATCGGCGCGATGATGGCCGTGCTGTTGCCGTGGGTGATGCGTACCGAGGCGGGCGGCTGGACCCTAGTCGTGACCCTGGCGCTTTTCGCCATTGGCGCCGTGCTCATGATGCTGCCGCAGAAGGCCAGGTAGGGACGTTTCGCCGAAACGTCCGTCTTGGCCCTCGGTTGCCTTTCCGCCCGTTCTCGATCAGCCCAACCCGTGCTCGCGCAATTTCGCGACTCGTGCACCCGCCGCGCCCGGCGCCAACGCCTCGGCGAAATGCGCGTCGAAGGGCTGCAACAATGCGCGCAAATGTTCGGCGCGATCGCCTTTGATGATCGGCGCATCGCACAATTTGTCGATCATCACCCGGAACTCCGCGTAATCCTTCCCGATGCCGTCCGCCCGGTAATGCGCCGCGCGCGATGCATCGGTCAGCCCATTCGCAAGCTCCTCGACCGCCGGCAACAATCGCCCCTGCTTGCCCGGCACCACCGACTCCAGCAACGCCAAGAACAAGATGCGAAACAACACATCGGCCACGCATTGCCCCGCCCTGCGCCGGAATTCGCGATACGTGATGATCGTCGCGCTGAAATGCACGATCCGCGCTGCTCCCTCCGCGACCCGGACCTTGCCCGACGCGTAATCGAGGTACTGCGCGTACAGCAACGTGTCGAACATGATCGGCCCGTGCGGTGTGCGATGCAGCATGGCCTTCGCATTCGCAGGCCGGCGCGAACGCACCCACCGGTTCGAATACATCAACTCCCATGTTCCCGGAAGGCTGTAGCCGATCTCCGTGAACGCCGGATCCCAGCGCGCCTCGACGCCCAACGTGTACAGTCCATTGTCGACACACTGCCGGTACTGCTGCTCAAGAAATGCCGCGTCGAGAAAGAAACTATCCGAATCGTGCAGAAACACATATTGCGCCGTCGCGCGCGATGTCCCCTTCACGATGGACATCCAATGCGAGCCGCTAACGCCAAGCTTGCTGCTGATGAGAAACTCTTTCGGGCCAATCTCCACGAACTGAATGCGCGGGTCGTGGAACTCCGCGACGACCTCTCGCAGCGCCGCGCCCCCATCGTCGCCATTGCCGTCCGGAATCACCAGAATCTGGCGGCAATGCGTCGTGTCCATCGCGGCCAACCCCTCCAGGGCATAGCGCAACAGGAAGGGCATATCCATGGGCATGGGCAGCAATACCGAATACCCCTCCTCCTCTCGTTCAAGACGAGGCCACTGCGGATAAAGGGAGTAAAGCACTGCCCTGCGAACCGGACGTAGAAGCGACTTAATCACGATATTCGTTGTATCCCTGCGATTGTGTTCAGACCTGTCGCATTATGCAGGACCAAGCAGTTCCACTTCACCCCGGCAGAGACGTTTGCTGCATGGTAGGGACGTTTCGCCGAAACGTCCGCAGGTTACCAACCGCATGCCCTAGACGCTTCGCTGAAACGTCCGCAGATTACCCCCAAGCCCTTCGTTCGTGCATCCTGAAACGAACCTAACCTAAATCAAGGGGGATTGAATGCCTTATGCCCCAACGGGTTGTGTTGGCTCGGCCTTTTTGCTTGACCAATGCGCTTTGATTCGGTAGCCTAAAGACTGTCGGAGACCGCACGCCTGCGCCTGGTGCCGCGACAGTCTCCTTGATTACTCAGACGTATACCGGGAAGCAATGCTTCGCGGCCATACTTGGACAAGAAAGCAACGACACGCACATGCGGGCTGCACAATATAGACGGCTTGAGTTTGAGGGCGAGGCCCTTGATCAGATTGCAGGGTCGCCCCGGTTTCGTGTGGCCCCGAAGGCCCGGCGCACCCACTCCAATTCCGGCCTCATCACGGTAGTGGTCATGCTGCTGTCGGGAGGCACCCTGCTGGCAGGGGCCTATTCGTTCCGCTCTTCCATCTTCGGCGTGGAAGACCGCGCCATTACCGCGTTCTCGATGACCTTGTTGAAAGGCATCGCCGAGAATCGCCTCGACACCGCGCTTGCCGTGTGCCCGGAAGGAAGCTACTCCGGACAGTTGCTCTTTGAAGAAGAACAGCGCGTGTTCCGTCCGGATGTCCAGGTGGAAGCCGCCGTAGGACCGGATGCGGCCCAGAAGCGCATGGACGCGCTCGCGGAAATCCGCGCGGAATTGGAGGCGCAAGGCGTCTCCTGGAACGACGTGCGCCCCGTCGCGTTTGGCGGCGTGCGCGCGCGCGTCCTGGAGCCGGAGCGCATGCGCGCACCCGCGACGGCCCTCACCGGCAACATCTTCTTCGCAAGCGGAGACCGCGTGTTTGCGCTCGAACTTACGGCATGGCGCTGCGATGGCGAGTACGTGCTGCTCGATGTGTGGCAAGGCGCGGCGCTACCCGACGATACAAGCGACGTGGCGGCCTATTCGAAAGAGCAGTTTCGCGCCTTTCAAAATGACGCAGGCAGCGCGGACGTTGCGGCCGAGGTCGATCGCGCAAAGAACATCTTCGTGAGGATGCCCTCGTAGACGCTCTTCGCAGCACAAGCATATGACCTATCCGTCGGATCCGGCCGATCCGTCCTATGACTTCACTCCGCCTCCCACGCCGGCCGCCGCTTCTCATTGAATGCAGCAATCCCCTCGACGGCCTCCGCCGACGCGCGCGCGGTCTTGTGGTGTTCGAGCGCATACGCCAGGTCCGCGTCGAGCGTGTTCGGCCACAGCTCGCGCAACATGCCCTTGGAATGCGACACGGCGCCTGGCGCGCCTTTCAACACGGTGCGGGCCAGTTCGAGGGCGTGATCCATGTGCGTCCCCACGGGGACGACGCGGTTGACGATCCCCATTTCCATGGCGCGGCGCGCATCCACGAGTTCCGCAAGGACGAGCAACTCGCGCGCGTCGCGTTCGCGCATCTGGCGCCGCATGAACGTCATGACGATCCCCGACCAGCCCGCGACGCACTTCCGGATAACCAATCTTGGTTTCTTCCGAAGCAACCACGAGATCGCACGCCGACATGATTCCCGCGCCGCCCGCGATGGCCGCGCCGTGCACGGCCGCAATGGTAGCGGCGCGCGACTCGGCGATGGTCTTCAACGTGCGCGCTACGAGTTCCGCGGATTCGTGCGCGCATTCCTGTTGCAGGGATTCCTTCAAGTCGAGTCCCGCGCAAAAGACCGGTCCCGCGCCGCGCAGAAGGATAACGCGCTGCGACGCGTCCGCGTTAGCGCCATCCAACGCATCGCACAACGCCTGCATCATCGGGATGCTCAATGCATTGCGCCGTTCCGGGCGATTCAGCGTAAGCACGGCGACACCGGCGTGCGCGCTTTCGACAAGCACCAACGGTGCGCTCATACCTGCCCCGAGTCGTAACGCCGGCTTCCAGCCGGCATCTTGGCACAAGCCGCAAGCACCGTTTCCTCAATCTCGATCACCATCTCCAAGGCCACTTGGCCGACGGCCTTGCCCTGCGCATCGACCCGCAACGAACGGCTTCCCCCGCCCGCAAGCACCTCCGGCAACACGAAGTTCAACGTATTCAAGTTCGGCACTTCGTAGCGCTTCACCTTCTCGCACCCCATCGGCTTGAAGAATTCCTCGACGCGTTCCGCGGTCAAGTACCCGCGCAAAAACGCGTAGCCGTCCGGCGTGTACGCGAAGATGCCCAAGGTCGCCGCCGCGCCTTTGTCGCCGCTGCGCGCATGCGCAATCTCGCCGAGGCGGATGGTTTTCAGTGGCATGTGTGGCTCCATGCGAAACTCGCGACTAGACTCACTCGAAGTCTGTCCACTTGATTCCAAGCTGCTTCAAGATGGCTCGTACGGTTCCGAGCTTTAGGTCACGGGATCCTCAGTCGGGAATTACAGTTGCTTTGTTGGTCGCGGGGTTAAGCCATTTGCGATGAGAGCCTCCGGAACTTCGCGTCAATTCGACACAGCCGATACCGCGAAGGCGGTCCGCAACCTCCCGGTATTTCACGGCGAGGAAACCAGGCACTCAAACCAAATGGACT
>JBHEKO010000428.1:0-3494 GCA_041859475.1 Candidatus Hydrogenedentales bacterium | reverse complement strand
GGATTCACCACGCAAAACTTCGCAAGCGCCGCCGCCACCTCCTCCTTCGATCCCCATGGCATGCCGAACGAATAGAGATTGAATCCCGCCGCTGTCGCCTGCTTCAACTCCCGAAGGAGCACATCATCGCGATTGAACTGGTTGTTCATCGCGAACATGATGGGCGAATACGGTTTCCCGTCTACGACAATTGCGGGACCGCCCTCGCGCCCCGACACCACGGAACACAAGGGCGGCTTCCCCGCCCAGGCGAGGGAAGCGAGGAGGGAGACTGAGAGATAGAGGATTAGGTGACGATTCACTGGATACAACCTGATTGAGCTTTCGATGTTCGATTCTCGATTACGCACGCGCTGGCGGAACAGCGGAGATTGAGCATGATAGCCCGTGAGTCTCGGTGGGGCAAACAACGTGCATGCGTGGCCGGAATTGTAGTCTGTTCTCCGCGTTAAGCATCTTCTCTTGAGACCTACGGATGACCGTTTGAAGTCGATTCTCCGCCGCGCTACAATTCCGACTCTACCCGAACTGACCCGAATGCGGAGAGGAGTGTTTTTCTATCATGGCAGAGGTACGCGGTTTTCGCGCATTGCGCTACAACGAAGAAAAAGTCGGAAACCTCGACAATGTCATCACGCCGCCTTATGACGTGATCAATCTTCAAGAGCGCGCGATCCTGGCTTCGAAGAGTCCGTATAACCTCGTGCACGTCATACTGCCGAACGACCGCGGCGATGTGAACATGTACGACGCCGCCGCGCAGGACGTGGAGTCGTGGATATGCCAATCGGTTCTCCGCCAAGATGACGCCGACTCATTTTATCTCCTCAAGCAGACGTTTCGAGGCCTTGAGGGCGAGACGCACGTGCGCCGGAACTTCTTCGCGGTGACGCGCATTCCGGAGCCGGAAGAAACCGATACGGTGTTGGCGCATGAGCGGACCTTTGACGAGAAGGTTACGGACCGCCTCAATCTGACGAAGGCGACGCAGTCGAATTTGGGCGCGGTGTTTGTGCTCTACGAAGACGTTAAGCAGGAACTTGCGGCGTTTCTTGGGCAGATGGAAAGCCGGCCCGAGGACATGCGGGCGCATACCATCGACAATGTGACGCAGCAAATCTGGCGCGTGCCCGCGGACCCCAAGGTGACCGAGTTTTTCCGAGACAAGCGTCTCTACATCGCCGACGGACATCATCGTTATCGGACGGCGTGCATACTCCGCGATCAGATGCGGAAGAACGGCAATTCGGACGCTGACGCGCGATGGAATTACGTGCTGATGGGTTTCGTGGCGTTGGACGATCCCGGCCTTTTTGTTTATCCCGCGCACCGCGTTGTTGAAATCCCCAAGGGCTTCGACAAGGCGAAATTTCTGAAGGATCTCACGCCCTGGTTCGACGTGACACCGGCCCCGTCGAACCTGCCGGAGCTTGTTCGCGGCGAGGCGGAGTGCGCGTTCGGATTGCAGATTGAAGGCGATGCCTATTTGCTTCGGTTGAAGAAGATCGACCGCGCGGAACTGCTCGGCACGGAGCATGGCCCGGCGTGGCGGGACTTGGATGTATCGGTCTTGCACGGGGGAATTCTCGAGCGGGTGCTCGGGCTTGGCGTGAACGCCGAGTTTGTCTATGAGAAGGACGTCGAGAAGGCGATGGCCCTGGCCAAGCAGGGTTCCGGCCGCATGGTGTTTGTGTTGCGGAACATGAACCCGGGTCAGGTGCGCGCCTGCGCGGAGGCACGCGAGTTCATGCCGCAGAAGGCGACGTACTTCGTGCCGAAGTTGCCGTCGGGAGCGGCCATTCATCGTTTCGTGTGATTCGGGGGGGGCTTCCCGCGGATCGCGCAGATGGAAGATTGGAAACGGAGAGAATTCGCAAGGATTCATCTCCGCTTCGCTGTTTTTGCGTATTCTCTGTCTTACACCTCTTGATTCCAATCGCGGTATATTGAAGTCTCGCGTCTGCGTGCTACACTCATTGCGCGATCTTCACGGAGCATAAGCGGGGGGTGCTGGAATGCGATACGGACTTCTGGTGGCGGCGGCGATACTTCTTTCCATGGATGCGCGGGCGCAGGACGCAAATGCCGCTCCGCAGGCTGGCGAGCATGCGATGAAGTTGTGGTATGACGCGCCCGCGGAGTGGTGGACGCAAGCGCTGCCCGTCGGCAACGGGCGCGTCGGCGCGATGGTCTTCGGCGGCGTGCAGCGCGAGCGCATTCAGCTAAACGAGGACAGCCTGTGGTCAGGCGGGCCTCAGGATGCGGACAACCCCGACGCGCACAAGCAGCTCGACACCATTCGGAAGCTCATCTTCGAGGGGAAGTATGCTGAGGCGGAGAAGCTTACCGCGGAGGTCATGATCTGCAAGGGCGTCGGCTCGAATTTGGCGCTTGGCGGCGGTGAGCCTTACGGCTCCTACCAGACCCTCGGCGATATGCGCCTCACCTTTCCCACGAAGCATCGCGAGCCGGAAGAGTATGTGCGAGACCTTGACCTGAACACGGCCACTGCTGGCGTCCGTTATCGCATCGGCGACGTGTGGTACAAGCGTGAGATCTTCACATCCGCGCCCGATCAGGTGATGGCCGTGCGCTTCACGTGCGACAAGCCGGGCGGCCTCTCCTTCGACGTGACGCTCGATCGCGACCCGCGCAGTTGTTCGAACCCGTCGAAGAACGATTCGATGCTGGAGTCGTTTTCTTCGAGTGATTGGCCGGAGCCGGCGGTGCAGGCGCAGGCGGCCGGTGGGAACCGTCTTGTGTTGAAGGGCCGCGCTTGGAACGGCAGGGGGATGCGGTATGCCGCGCAACTCCTGGCGCAGAACGAGGGTGGCAGTGTTGAAGGCGACGGGCAAACGCTTCGCATCACGAAGGCCGATGCCGTAACTCTGCTCCTCGTCGCGGCCACGGACTATCGCGGGCAAGACCCCGATGAAACGTGCAAAACCCAGCTTGACGCGGCCTCGCGGAAATCGTATTCGGATCTGCGAGACACGCATGTCGCCGATTACCAGAAGTTGTTCGGGCGCGTGGCGATCGACTTGGGTAAGAATGCCGAGCTCGAGCGCAAACCTACGGACAAACGGATCGGCGCCGTGCGCGAGGGTGCGTTCGATCCCGGCCTTGAAGCGCTCTACTTTCAATATGGACGCTATATGCTGATCTCCAGTTCCAGACCGGGGACGATGCCCGCGAATTTACAGGGGATTTGGTGCGATCATTTCACGGCTCCGTGGAACGCAGACTATCATCACAACATCAACGATCAGATGAACTATTGGCCGGCGGAGGTGTGCAACCTTTCCGAATGCCACGAGCCGTTTCTCAAATTCATCGACTCCCTGCGCGAACCTGGACGCAAGACGGCCAAGGCCTATTGGAACGCCGACGGTTGGGTTGTCCACACCATCTCCAATGTGTGGGGCTTCACCTCGCCGGGCGAACAACCGTCGTGGGGTTTGTATTCGATGGCGAGCGGGTGGCTGTGCCTGCAC
>JBHEKO010000133.1:0-3717 GCA_041859475.1 Candidatus Hydrogenedentales bacterium | reverse complement strand
CTCGCTACCCACTCCCGGTGGCCGAATCGAGACTCGAATCACAACTCTTGCCTCGGATAGCGATTATCCTTCAGGGCGTATCGCCGCTACAAGCGCATCGCCGCTACAAGCGCATGCCGCGGAAGGTGGGGGGGGCGCATTATTCGTCCTCGGTCTCTCGTCACCTTTGGCTTCCGTATCGGCCCTGATTGGGAAGTTCGGGCGCGGGAACAGCTTCGGTTGACGGCAGGGCCGACCACTCAACCCCTTCCGGCTTAACCGGATACGCATTCGCGTACCAGTCTGCCGTATCGATGAATTTCACCGAGCCATTCATGAACAGGACATTACTGCCGCCTGGGACGTGATTGAAATTCTCGGCATCGTCCAACTTCCCAATATCCCACATGAGCGGCGCGCGTGGAATCCCGCGCTCCGGCGGGGGCAACGAAAACGGCTTGATAGCATAGGCCCCGATGTAGTCGTAACTAAACCGAACGCTGTCGGTCGCTTGGAGCAGGGAGTTCGTAAGGACTGGCTTCTCGTCTTTGCCGGCGCTAAACGGCTCCCCCGGTGCGGAGGGGCATCGAATGAGGTTCACATCGGTCAGATAATCGCCATACATCTTCAACAGGCAATCGGCGTTGTTTCCGCCGCCCGACCATGGAAACTGTCCTTTGTTCTCCTGCGCGTAAATCGACAGCGCAAGGCCTAACTGGGAGAGATTGTTCAGACAGCTCGCGCGTCGTGCGGTCTCGCGCGACCGCGCCAACGCGGGTAGCAGAATCGCCGCGAGAATGCCGATAACGGCGATGACGACCAGAAGCTCGATCAACGTGAATCCTTTGCGCGCTACCATTTCGCGATTTCCTTCCATTGCAGGACGCGCACTCCTCCCGCGGCCTCCCGCGAGACCAATGCCGTTACGCGCGCCCGCACGTTCGGGGAATCAATCAACGTCGCCGTGGAGGTGATTTCAAGTCCGCCAGCCACCTCCTGCACCGTCACGGCGAACTGCCCGTCTCCCAGCGCTCCAGTCTGCTCGGCGACCACGCCGCCGCGAATGGATGCGATGGCCTGCTCGACGCCGCCCTCGGCGATGTTCACACAGACCTGGTGTCTCTCCGACTTGGTCGCCCGCGTAATGTTGCGGTTCAGCGCCGTGAGAAACGTCGCCGCGAGCAGCGACACGATCGCAAGGTACCCAATGACGAGAATTGCAGCCAACCCTGTATCGCCGCGTTTCCATCGACACGTTCCGGTATCCGAAATCATAATTCCAGCCCCTGGGTGGTTGACGTCCCGCGCAACGTCGCCGTTACGGTCACGTCTTTTCCTGCGCGATTGTCCCTGCTTCGGCCCGCCGCGGTCACATGCAACGTCACACTCCGCGACGACGCCGGCCCCGCCCCCGAATAGGAGAAGCGAATGGCGCTCAAGTCGATGGGATACGTCTCCGCGCGTTCCAGATCCCACGCGCCGTCCTTCACGCGTATCGTGCGTTTGCACAGCCGCTGCACTCCTTCGGGTGCGCCAAATACCACGAACCGCTCCCCGTCCGGCAGCCGCAGCACGGCCTGTTTCTCGTCGCACGCGAATCCCGCCACGTCCGTAACGACGCCGTTGCACTCACGCACGGTCTCCCGAAAGTCGCGCTCCATCCCATCCAGCGTCTCGATTCGCTCGATCGCCCCGCCGCCCACCGCGGCCAGCCGCGAACTGCTCAGGAACACTTGCGCGCAGAGGTTGATTACTATCCCCAGGATGAACACATACGCGATCATTTCGAGCAGCGTCGTGCCCGCCGTCTCGCTCAAACCTCCTGTGAACCGTCTTTGTGGTGTCGCGCTCATGGCTTCAAAATCCCTTGTCGGCGATCAAGGTAGTCACGCCCTTCTCGACCCTGCGCCCGTTTTCCCCGGTCCAAGCAATGGACACCACAACCTTCTTCAGAGCGACTCCCGCGTCTTCAATCCGCACTTCGGGTTTTGCGTCCATCAAGCGCTCTGTCTCCGGCGTCGCACTGCGAAATCCCGTCGTCTCGATCCCCAACTCCGCGAACGGAACCGCGCGCAGGACCTCCACCTCGTTTTGAACCGCGCGCATCGCCACATCCGCTTCGCTCAACGCGCGCACCTTGTTTAGCCCGAAATAGAACATCTCGATCACGCCAAACACGCCAATCGTCAGAATGAATATCGCGCACGACAGTTCGAGCAGCGTAAACCCCGCACTCCCTTTACCGCGTCGCCTTGCGTTTCCCGCCATGTGCCTACTCCATCGCAGGCGGAATGACCCGCCGCAGTTCTTCCAAAGTCGTGTCGCCCGCCCGCACCCGCGTTGCAGCGTCCTGCAAGAGGGTATTCATTCCGTTTCGCACCGCCGCCTCCTGCAATGCCGACGTCCTGCTTCGCCCGAGAATGAGTTCGGATATTTCCTCGTTCACCTGCAGCAACTCACCGATTGCCGTGCGCCCGCGATATCCAATCTCTTGACACGCTTCGCAACCACGGCCGCGCCGATAGTCCCCGTCCCGCCCGGTCAGACCATAGTGGGCCAACAGCGTCTCTTCGGGATGGTCCGTAGTGGCGCATTGCGGGCACGTCAGCCTCACAAGCCGCTGGGCCAAGACGCCGGTGACCGAGGATGCAACCAAGAAGGGTTCGATACCCATGTCAAGCAGGCGCGTGAACACGCCCGCGGCCGTGCCACTGTGGATCGTGCTGATGATCAGATGCCCCGTGAGTCCAGCTTGAATCGCCGTTCGGGCCGTCTCCGCGTCGCGAATCTCCCCGATCATGATGACCTCGGGATCCTGCCGCAGCAACGAGCGCAACGCCGTCTCGAAGGTGAGTCCCGCGTGCGGCTTGATCTCCGTCTGGGCTACGCGTCCCAACCGGTACTCCACGGGGTCCTCGATGGTCGCGATATGCGGGGCAGGCTCGCGCAAGGAGAGCAGTTCGCGCAGTATCGCGTAGATAGTTGTCGTCTTGCCGCTTGAGCTGGGCCCCGTCAACAGCAGCGTACCCTGCGGGCGCAACAGCAATTTCCGCAGCGTTCCCACCAGCAAGGGACGCAGCCCCAGCATGTCCAGCGTATACGGCGACCCTTCGGTGTCGAGCAAGCGCACCACGACCTTCTCGCCATGCACCGTAGGGAACGTCGATACGCGCATGCCGCGCCGGCACGTCGTGGCATCCGGCTCGATCCGCCCATCCTGGGGCATGTCGCGCTGATAGATTACAAGCTGCGCGAGGATCTTCAATCGCGCGACGATGCGCATCTGCTGCGCCCTCGGCAACCTTGCCACGTCGTGCAGTATCCCGTCGATCCGGAATCGCAGCGCAAGACAATCCTGCCACGGCTCGAAATGCACGTCGCTCGCCTGATGCGCCACAGCCTGCACCAACGCCGCGTCCACGGCATCCACCGCCGCCGATTCCGACAAGGACGCGAGCGTATTGACCAACGTCTCCTCAATCGCGGCAAACGCCATCGCGTCCGGGTGCTGCCCGTCGCATTCGCCTTCGACTATCCGCAGTCTCGTCATTGATTGTTTCCTATAGCTCGGACAGCAACGTCTCGACGATCCCGACGGTGGCCATATGGACCGAGAGCGTCACCAGCAGCGTCACGCTGCCCGCGGCAACCACGACCAACGGCGCGACCGTATCCGCGAATACACGCGCCGATGACAAGGCCTGCCGCTCGTACGTCACGGAAATCCTGCCAAGGGCT
>JBHEKO010000768.1:0-2676 GCA_041859475.1 Candidatus Hydrogenedentales bacterium | reverse complement strand
ACGCTTGCCGATGGCTAGCGACAACTGGTCATGAGGCACGATTACCAGAATGGACTTGGTCTGTTCATCGACGGTTATATCCAGAATATCCGCCGGGTTGAGGGCATTCCCGCACATTTCAACGGGGTCCTCGCTCCAGCGAACAATATCGATCTTCTCTCCGCACAACTCTTCCACAACAGCCCGAACTCGCGACCCCTTCATGCCGACGCAGGCACCAACCGGATCGACGTTGGAGTCTTTCGACAAAACGGCGATCTTGGTCCTGCTGCCCGGCTCGCGCGAAATGGCGCGAATCTGGATGGTCCCGTCATAGATTTCAGGGACTTCAAGGTCGAACAACGCGCGCACGAATTCGGGCACCGTACGCGACAGAACAATCTGAGGCCCACGGGGGCTTTTGTCCACTTGCAGGAGGTACGCGCGAATGCGATCACCGGGCTTGAAGCTCTCGCGCGGAGACTGTTCCCGCAGGGGAAGCAAGGCTTCGGCGCGCCCCACGGAGACGATGATATTGCCATGAGCGACCCGTTTGACCAGACCCGTCACGAGTTCGCCTTCGCGCTGCTTGTATTCGCCAAACACATTTTCGCGCTCGGCATCTTTGAGTCGCTGCATCAAGACCTGCATCGCGGTCTGAGCGGCGATTCTGCCGAATCCTCGGGGTTCGGTTAGGACCTTGAGGCGGTCGCCCACGCGTGCGTCGTGATTCAGCGCCTGTGCTTCGGCGAGGGACATCTCTTTCACGGTGTCCTCGACAAACTCAACAACAGTGCGGATTTCATACACTTTGTAGACGAGGCTCTTGGGATCGACATCCACCTGGATGGTAGCATTCGGGTGGAACGTCTTCCGTGCAGCACTCTCGATGGCACCACGAATCGCATCGATCACGGTATCCCGGTCGATACTCTTCTCTGCCTGGAGTTGCTGCAGGATTACCTGCAAGTCCTTGTCCACCGCAATACCTCGCGTAGTCTGGCGCTTAGCGAACCAGATTAGCCTTGTGCACGTTCTCTATAGTGATTCGATGGACATTGCCCTCGCATTCGACGACGACAACGCCATTCTCAAAACCCTTCAAAATACCCGAGAATCTTTTTCGCCCGTCCACGGGAAAGTGTGTCTTGACCTTGACCGGCTCTCCCGAAAAACGAACAAAATCCGCTGGCTTTCTCACCGGACGATCAAAGCCCGGCGAGGAAACCTCCAGTACATAACTCCCGCCAACTATCTCTACCTTGTCCAGCAGGGGGCCAAGGAACTGCGATACCGCCGCGCAGTCGTCCAGGGTGATCCCCTTCTCCTTGTCAATGAAGACACGGAGAATGGCCCGCCCAGACCCTCCGGCTATCTCGACTTCCACCAACTCGTAGCCTTGCTGGGCCAGCTCAGGTTCCAGGGTACTCCATGCACGTTCGTGAAGTTCAAAACTCGGCACAGCTACCCTCGATTTGCCATCAAGTAAAAAGAGTGGGCGCAAACCCACTCTTGTGACACTTCGCCCATGAGCGACGCTAAGTCTAACATAGCAAGGCGGATGGGTGCAACCTGTGCGACAGTCGATAAAGTGGGTGGTTTGAATATGAGGAGATGATCTTCCAGTCAAGAGAGAACTGATGAAGCTGCGAGAATCGTTGGAAAACGATTATCTCAATCTAGAGTATCAGAATAGCCAAGTTTCGCCGCCCGTCGGGATTGGCGCGGTGCGAATGGAACCGGCCTCCCGTAATCGTGCATTCCCCCGAAACCGAAATTTGTGCGCCAGGCACCCCGGAAGCAACCAACTGCTCGACGTTCGCCTGCCAGAGATCGAGGAACCGTCCCTTCACGGGCAGCCCAGCTTGGGAAAACTCCTCGGCTATCGACGGGGACACCTCGTACGCCTCGGGACCCGCCGAAGGCCCGATAATCGCATGGATACGCCCGGGCGACGCCCCTAGCTCCCGTTCCAATGCAGCCACGGCTGCCGCGGAGATGTTCAGAAACGTCCCCACCCGGCCCGCGTGGACAAGTCCGATTGCCTTGCAGACCGGATCATAAAGAAACACGGGAACGCAGTCGGCCACTCGTATTCCCAACGCCAAGCCAGGCACATTGGTGATGAGGCCGTCGGTGTCCGCGATGGCCGTCTTCGGCGAAAGCCCCCCCCTCCCCGCGTCCTCACGGCCAACGGAAGCAACGCGACAGCCGTGGACTTGCCGCGCCAGGACAAGCGCCTCCTCGGAGATGCCGCACAGGGCAAGGAACGGTGCGCGGGCCGAAACGGCGTCCGCCGGATTCACCACACAGTCGTCATCCGACTTGTCGGAAATCGCGGCGCATCGCACGCCCAACGCCTCGAACTCCTGGAAGCGCATCATGCCGCGGTCTTCTCCCGTATTTGGGGATTCATCTCGCCGCCACCTAAAGGATGTACTTGCTCAGATCGCGGCTTTCGACGACCTTCTGCAACCGATCCTCCACGATCTGCGCATCAATGACAAAGGACTTCCCCTTGTTCTCAGGGCCTTCGTAGGAGATGTCCTCAAGCAGGAGTTCCATGACCGTGTGAAGACGGCGCGCTCCGATGTTCTCGGATTGCAGATTGACCTCCTGGCAAATACGGGCGATAGCATCGACCGCATCGTCGCGAATTCGAGCGTCACCCCTTCGGTGGCCATCATCTCCCGATAC
>JBHEKO010000597.1:0-2840 GCA_041859475.1 Candidatus Hydrogenedentales bacterium | reverse complement strand
TTCCTTCAGGAATTTGTCGAAGGCCGCCGACACCGATCACCTGTGGAAGGCGAAGTTACCCGCGGGCCTAACGCCGGGCGCGCATACGTTGGCGGTCGAGACAACGGACATGTTCGGCCGCACATACACGGCCAGGCGCGTTTTCGTCGTGCAGAAGTAGCCGATACTCAAACTAACGGCACGGTGAAGGAAGTACATATGACCATGCGTGTCTGCAGTTGGACGGCAACCGCGCTTTTTCTTCTCGCCTCCCTGTGCTCAACCGCGGCACAGAGCGCAGAAGGCGCGCAAGTGAAAGCGCCGATGAACATCCCGAATTGGCAATACGCTCCGATTGCCAATCCCTATCACTTTGTCTGGTGGAAAGCGCCCGCGCCGTCGAACAAGGAGTTCTCTCGCGTATTTCCCTTGCGTCACAATACGCTGAACTACGCGGGGGAAGAGGCCGACCGCGGCTGGTGGCAAGGGCGCGGTGTGTGGGCATTCGGGTGGAGTTACGGCACACAACCCGGCTGCCCCTACAAGACAGTGGAGGAATTCACGAAGTATCTGACCGATGCGGTTGCCAGTGGCGCCCCAGGCATCTGCTTTGACGAGTGGGTCAACAACGACGAGGCGAACCCGCTCAACAAGCCATTGGCCGAGGCATGCCGCATCGTCAAGGAGAGCCATCCCGATTTCTTCATCGCCGCGTACACCCACATGCAAAGCGCCGCTCTCATCGAGGCACTGCAAAAGGGATGGGTGGACCTCGCCATCGTCGAGTCCTACCCTTACGTATCGGGCGAACCCGCATGGAATCCGCCGTTGGCGATGACGCGTCTTGGCCTCGCGAAGAGGGCCGGCGTCGAGGGAAAGACCATCCCTGCATTTTGGATCTCGCCCGGCGACGCCTCCTTCACGGAAGAGTGGCTGGAAGACTGGTTCAAGAAGTGGCGCGCCGAGTTTCCCGAGATGCCGGGGATAGCACCGCTCTTTCCGGGTGGACACGACACGACCGATCCGCGCACGCAACAGTTGGTGCGCGCGTGCGAACGGCTCATCGAGAAGTATTACATCAACCCGGCGCCCAAGCCGTGGATCGTTGCGCCGGCGGACGGAGCCATTCTGGATTCGCCCTCGCTTCAGGTGCGTGCGACCTCCGACAAACCCATCGCGAAGTGGCGCTTGTATGTGGACTCGAAACTCGTGGCAAGCCCCGATGGCAATGGAACGCCCGATAGCACGTTCGGCCTCGTGGATCTGCCGCCCGGCCCGCACGTCCTGACCGTGCATGCGATCACCGCCGACTGGTGCCGCGGCGCCAGACAGATCGCCGTAGAAGTGCGTTAGCGTCGTTTCTACTCTCGCTCCTTGCGAAGACGCGCCAGAAGTTCCGTGTCCACGTGCGCCTTGATGGTGCGACGGTCGAGGCCCAGCCGGCGGGCCGTCTCCTGATAACTGTTGGTTTCCGCGTAGACGAGTGTGCAATACCGCCGCACGAGGCCGTCGACCGTGAGTGACTGCGTGGAAAGAGCCTCGAGCAATGCATCTCGGGGGCGCGTCGTGCTTGTCTTGAATGGCGTGTAGGATTTGCGCACCAGGATGTTTCGTACGCACTGCTCCAATTCGCGCACGTTGCCCGGCCACTCGTAATCCGCGGGCAGATTCTCCTGTATCCAACGCGCCACTTCCTGCGCCAACACCTCCGACTCGTCCATCCCCGCGACACGCCGCGTGATGAACAGCAACAGATTGTCCAACTGCTCCGGCGACCCTTCAAGT
The DNA here is from genome assembly GCA_041859475.1 of Candidatus Hydrogenedentales bacterium. Classification (GTDB taxonomy): domain Bacteria; phylum Hydrogenedentota; class Hydrogenedentia; order Hydrogenedentales; family SLHB01; genus JAIBAQ01. Next base: position 1,076 of record JBHEKO010000597.1, on the reverse strand, counting down.
TGATCCCGCAACCGCGGCGTCACAATGATGTCGCTGCACAGCCGGTAATAGAGGTCGTCACGGAAGCGCCCCTCCTGCACTTCCTTCGCGGGATCGCGGTTCGTCGCCGCAATGACCTTTCCCTCGAAGCGTCGGACGGCCGGATCGCCGATGCGCTGGAAGGTCCTCACTTGCAGCACACGCAGTAATTTCACCTGGATCGGCGGATCGAGTTCGCCAATCTCATCCAGAAACACCGCGCCTTCCGCGGGGCATTGCTCGAAGAAACCCACGCGGTCCGCGATGGCCCCCGTGAAAGAGCCCTTTGTATGCCCGAATAACTCGGACTCGATCAGCGCCGGCGACAGCGCCGACAGGTTGATCGGCAAAAAGCACCGCGCGAAGTCCGTCTTGAACCGCTTCGTCCGCGCGTCGAAGAGGATGTATCGGGAGAGACCAACGGCCCGCGCGACGAGTTCTTTGCCGGTTCCCGAGGGTCCCGCGATCAGCGTGGTGATGTCGCCCATCTTGTCGTACAACGCTCGGCGGTAGCGGCGCATGTCGCACGTGAAAATGGACTGCCACACGGCCGCGCGCAACCGCGCCGAGGCCATCGACCCGCCAATGATGTTGTCGTAGATGTGATGGAATGCGCGCCGCAGTTGGAAGAAGCACGCGAACAGGTGCGCGGTCTCGCCCAGCGAAAACGCAATCCCGCTCACGCCGAGATAGTGCCGCACATCGACCTGAAAGCGGTCGTAGAGTTGGGCAAGTGCCGCGTCCGAGTATTGCCCTCGCTCCAAATCCGCAATGTAGTCGTAAAACTGCTCGGCATACTCGTTGTATAAGAAGTGAAGCGCCGTGTCTTCGTAGAGTGCGCGCTCGGCATCGGACGCGTGCTCGCCCTGAACCAGGCGCTCGCGCGCCGAATCGGCCAGCGACTTCGCACGCAGGGTCAGCAGTCCGATGTTTGGACGGACCGCCCGTGCTTCGACAAGCTTGTGCCATGCGCCATCGGTTTGGACAAAGTGCTCTCCCAGAACCACCCGCTCATGGTCAATGCGTTCGGGCAGAAACGGGTTGCAGTAGCTCAGGCC
>JBHEKO010000587.1:0-6047 GCA_041859475.1 Candidatus Hydrogenedentales bacterium | reverse complement strand
AAACGTGACGGGTGCTTGTAGATGTAGGACCCCGCGACGAGGACATTCGCGCCCGCTTGGACGACCGAGGACACGGTGGACTCATCGATGCCACCATCCACTTGAAGATCCTTTTCGCCGATCATCGCGCGGATGTATTGGATCTTCCGCAGCATTTCGGGGATGAACTTCTGTCCGCCAAATCCTGGGTTCACGCTCATTACGAGAACCATGTCCAGGCTCTCGGTAAGAAACTCAATCTCTTCCTGCGAAGTTCCCGGATTGAGCGCGATGCCTGCCTTGCACCCGCAGTCTCTGATCTTGTTGAGGATGCGGTGTGGATGCGTCGCGGCTTCGACGTGAAACGAGATGATGTCCGCGCCGGCATTCGCGAAGTCCTCGATATAGGCAGCAGGGTCCGTGATCATCAAGTGAACGTCCAAGGGGACCGTGCAGTGCTCCCGCAGGCATGCCACAACCGGTGGGCCGATGGTGATATTCGGCGTGAAATGGCCATCCATAACGTCGACGTGAATCCAGTCGGCGCCTGCTTCTATGACGGAAGCGATCTCCTCGCCCAACTTGCTGAAATCGCTGGATAGAATCGACGGGGCAATGCGTAGTGGGGGCACGTCAGGTATTTCCTCCGGTAGTGTCGCCATGATCCGTAATCTCGGGGTCGGCATCGCCCACGTAGTGAACCGTGCGGGCCTTCACCCCGTCCAAGAATACTTCCACCGTGATCTCGTCGCGGAAGCGAATCTTCTGATTCACCTTGCTTCCCGGATCGAGAACGGGCGGTTTGCCGTCTATATACTGCTCGCTTGGCGGGAAAATCGTCTGCCGTGCGCCATCTTTCGTGAGCACATCGATCCGCACTTCGCGCTGCATCCACGATTGCGGCACGGTATACGAAACCGTGACATCCCGCCAGGCGCCCTCGATTGGGGCACTGCTTCGGATATCGAAATAGACGCGCGTTCCTGGGGCGATGAGCGTACCCGCGTCAGGCCGTTGTGCGATGACGACATTCGCCGGCGCATCGGGCCTGTCGACGCGCACGGGAATCGCCTCCACGCCCAAGGGCTTCAGGGTTTTGAAGGCGTCGTCGTGCGTCATGCCGATGAGGTCCGGCATGTACAGTTGCTGGCCTTGCCCAGGACCGCTGCTCACGAGAAGATTGATCTTCCCGTTCTCGGGGATAGGCTGGTCCGGAGGCGGATCTTGCGATATGACGGTATTCACCGGGAGCTTGTCCGCAATGCGTGAAATCTGCCCCTGCTGATACTTCGAGTTTGCCAACTCGGCGATGGCCGCATCGAGGAGTTTGCCGTGAAGATCCGGGGCCTTGGCGAACTCCGTTCGGCTAACCGTCGGGTAGACCTTCCGCCCCGACCGCACGACCTTTCCCGCGGCCGGAGACTGGTACATCACGTAGTTGGGCTGCCATTTCTCGCTCGTGCGTGGCGTCTGCTTGCCCATCTCCAGACCGTTCGCGGCGAGAAGCGCGGCTGCCTCGGGCACGGGTTTGCCCGTGATGTCCGGCACCGTCACGCTGTTTGCCCCTTGCACGGCCTCGCTGAACACATAGTAGCCCGACGCTGCCATGATGCAGACAAAAAAGGCGGCTGCAAACATCCAGCGAACGCACCACCACATGAAACCGAATCCGAAGAGCGACGAACTCAGGATGCCTTGCGCAACCGCATCAAGAAGAAGCCGTCCATATTGTCGGCGTGGGGGAGAGTTCGGTACGTTCCGGTGCTTATTTTCCAAGGATTGAGCCATTCAGGTCCGTCTTCCAACGCAACAGGTAACGAGGATTCGGCAAACGCGCGGACGTCCAGCGTCTCGTCGCGGGTGAACGTGCATACGGAATACACAATACGGCCGCCATTTTCGCAGAGATCGACCGCACTGCGCAATAAATCGCGCTGTACCGCCGCCATCCGCGCCGCGTCCTCGGGCTGCGCCCGCCACTTCAGGTCGGGGTGCCTTCGAAACGTGCCGTACCCCGTGCACGGGGCATCCAGCAATACGCCGTCGAAGCGCCTCGAAAACGGGGCGGTGCGCCCATCCGCGGCTACCATGCGAATTCCTGAAAGGCCAAGACGTTCCACGTTTTCGCGGACCATCGCGAGCCTTTCCGGGTGCCCATCGGCGGCGACAATATTCAACTGACAACCGGCCAACTGCGCCAGGTGCGTTGTCTTCCCACCGGGCGCCGAACACACATCCAATACCCATTCCCCGGCTGCTGGTTGCATCAAATGCGCGGCCAGCATCGAGCCAGGGTCCTGAAGCATGTATTGCCCCTGCGAGAAATGCTTCGATTTCAGGGCAGACCCTTTGAGCACCGTCAGCTCTTCCGGAATCCGCGTGACCTTCTCGACCAGGAGTTCGGCGTGGGTGAGATATTTCGTAAGCTGCTTCACCGTGCATTTCGTCGTGTTCACGCGAATGGTCGTGGGCGCTTGCTCGTTGCATGCGGCACAGAGCCTTTCCGCCGGCTCCGGTCCATATTCTTCAATCCATTGCTCGACCAGCCATTTCGGCATCGAATAGCGAAATCCCAAATGCCGGGAAAGGCCCTTTTCGCGCGGCGGGAGCTTAATCTCGTCGATGGTCCTCGGTGCGCGCCGGAGCACGGCGTTTGCCAGGCGCGCCGTGCCCGCGTGGCCCCGCTTACGCGCGAGACTGACGCTCGTGTGAACCATGGAGGGGAACGTCACTTGATCGCAGAACAGCGCCTGAAACACGCCCATGCGCAGCACGGCGAGAATAGGGCGCGGCAGCTTGTCCATGGGCTGGTCGAGAATGCGCGAAATGGCGACGTCGCACAGCGCCCTGTGTCGAACCGTGCCATACACGAGCTGCGTCAGAAAGCGCCGTCCGCGTTCGGAGAGCCCGGACTTCTGGAGGGTCTGGTCGAGGGCGTCGCTGAGAAACGCGCCATGCTCGAAGACGCGCAAGAGCACATCGACGGCGGCCAAGCGCACCGGGTCCACGGCGGCCGTCATGGGATTGACTCGAATCGGTCGCCGGACTTGATGGCGTGGCCTCTGAGGTACTCCTGCATGGGAAGCGCCCGCTTTCCAGGGGCCTGAAACACCAACACGGCCAGACTCCCGGCCCCGGTCGCAACGACTACGCGGTCCAGCTCGACATGGGTCACCGTGCCCGGCGCGGCTTCTGTCGCATCGCCTGCCGGAAGGGACTCATGAATCCGGCAGACATCGCCGTGAAAGAGGCACTGGGCACCGGGCCACGGATTCGCCGCCCGGACCAGATTGTGAATCGCGACGGCCGTCTTGGTCCAGTCGATGCGTCCGTCGCGCTTCTCGAACAACGTGCAATAGGTCGCGCGCCCGTGGTCTTGCGGCGTAAACACCGCGCGTCCCTGTTCTATCAAATCGACCCCCTGTGCCAGCATTTCACCGCCAAGCTCAGCAAGGCGATCGGCAAGCGTTTGAGCGTTATCTTCGGCCTGGATTGGGACGCGCTCTTGGGTCAGCACGTCGCCCGAATCCATGTCGAGCGTGATCCTCATAATCGTAACGCCCGTCTCCGTATCGCCATTCAGGATGGCCGTTTGAATGGGCGACGGCCCGCGGTAAAGCGGCAGCAGGCTGGGATGCATATTCAGGAAGCCGTGCGCAGGCACATCGAGGATGGGCTGCTTCAACAGGCGTCCATAGGCGGCCAGCAGGCAGATATCCGGCCGTTGTGCGCGCAGCCAAGCCTCAAACTCGCCGTCATTCAACTTCACGGGCTGCACAACGGCGATGCCGTTTTCTACGGCCCACGCCTTCGTTGGCGGCGCGACGGGCTTTCCGCTACGCCCCTGCGGGCGGTCGGGCTGGCAAACGACGGCAACAACCTCATGGCGTCGCGCCAGAGCCGCCAAGGACGGCACGGCAAGTTGCGGTGTGCCAAAAAAGACAGTCCGCATGGCGGTTGGGGTACTCCTGAAAAGTGATTCGTACGCTGCGCGAGGACTATGTAAGGCCAGGGATATTCAGGCCGCCCGTAATCTCGGCCATACGGCTCTTCACGTGCTCCTGCATCCGGTCCACGGCGTCGTTGACGGCAGCGCGCACAAGCGTTTCGATCATCTCGACTTCGTTCTTGTCCACGATTTCAGGCTCAATATGAAGGGAATCAATCTTGAACTTGCCATTGACGACGACCTTGACCATTCCGCCACCCGAGGTGGCCTCCACCGTCTCGTCGCCCAGCGAGTCCCGTAACTGCTCCACTTTCGCCTTCATTTCCATGGCCTTCTTCATCATGCCGGCCATGTCGCCCAAACTGCCAAGTCCTTTCGGTAACACAGTGTCTCCTTTGATGGGCTTTCACCCCAAATGTTCGCGATGCCGGGGAGTATAGCTGTGTTTTGACCACGCGCGCAATGAAGGGAGCAAAAGAAGCTTCCCAGGGCCGATTTGTCGGATTCGGCCGATCCGTCTGATTCACCTGACGCGACGGCGCGCCGGAAGACAGCTCCCCGAATCTGCTATACTCCCGCCTTCCTTGACTCTCGTTAAACATATCGCCGTTGGAGGTTTTCTATGTCGAGCAGTTCCTATGATTTCGCCGCCATCGAGAAGAAATGGCAAGACTTCTGGCAAACGAACAAGACGTTCAAGACCACCTTGGACCGCGGCAAGCCAAAGTACTATGTCCTCGACATGTTTCCATACCCAAGCGGAGACGGCCTGCACGTGGGGCATCCGGAAGGCTACACGGCGACGGATATTGTGGCCCGGTACAAGCGGATGAAGGGATTTAACGTTCTTCACCCGATGGGATGGGACGCGTTCGGCTTGCCCGCAGAGCGTCACGCCGTCCGTACCGGCGAGCACCCGGCGATTATCACCAACAAAAACTGCGAGACCTTCAAGCGGCAGATCCAGTCCTTGGGGCTTTCGTACGATTGGGACCGCGAAGTCAACACGACGGACCCCAAATACTACCGGTGGACCCAGTGGATCTTCGAGATTCTGTACAAGCGCGGGCTTGCTTATCAGACGGAAGCCCCCGTGAATTGGTGCCCCGCGCTGGCGACCGTGCTTGCCAACGAAGAAGTCAAAGACGGCAAGTACGTCGAAACCGGCGACCCCGTCGAGAAGAGAATGATGAAGCAGTGGATGCTCCGAATCACGCAGTATGCGGAGCGTTTGCTGGAGGATTTGGAGGAGCTCGACTGGCCCGAGAGCACGAAGGCCATGCAGCGGGAGTGGATTGGAAAGAGCGAAGGCGCCGACGTTGTCTTCACCGTTGCCGAGACTGGTCAGCAGTTCACGGTGTTCACGACGCGCCCCGACACCTTGTTCGGAGCGACCTACTGCGTGTTGGCCCCAGAGCATCCCTTGACCTTGGAGATCGCTACACCAGATCAACGTGCCGCCGTGCAGGAGTATATCGAGGCGGCTTCGCGCAAGAGCGCTCAAGACCGCATGCGCGACGAGCGCGAGAAGACGGGTGTCTTTACCGGGGCGCATGCGATTAATCCCGTGAACGGGGATAAAGCCCCCATTTGGACCGCCGATTACGTTTTGGCCGAGTACGGCTACGGCGCAATCATGGCCGTGCCCGCGCACGACACGCGCGACTACGAGTTCGCGAAGAAGTTCGACCTGCCGATTATCGAGGTCATCAGCGGCGGTGATATAAGCAAGGAAGCACACACCGGCGACGGCGTGCTCGTGAATTCGCCCTTGATTGACGGACTAAAGGTGGCCGACGCCAAGAAGAAGATTTCGGACTGGCTGGAAAAGAGGGGGCTTGGGAAGGCAACCATCAACTACCGGTTGCGCGATTGGCTTTTTTCGCGCCAGCGCTACTGGGGCGAACCGTTCCCCTTGGTTACCTTGGAAGACGGCACGGTCCGTCTTGTTCCAATGAAGGACTTGCCCGTGATTCTCCCCGAGCTGACCGATTACAAACCCACCGCGGATGGCCAACCGCCCGTGGCGCGCGCCGTCGATTGGATGCAGACAACCGATGCGGAGACGGGAAAGCCCGCGAAGCGCGAGACCAACACGATGCCGCAATGGGCGGGATCG